>JAUUZS010000232.1 GCA_030589835.1 Cyclobacteriaceae bacterium | reverse complement strand
GCCAGCATTATAGGAAGCGTCCCAATTCCAAAAACAAACATATAGATTGCGCCATCAAGATAACCACCAGTTGCAATGGCCCCGGCAACTGCAATATACACCAGCCCACAGGGAAGAAAGCCATTTAATAAACCAATAAAAAATGTTGATGCTACGGTTTTTTGTTTTAAGAGCACACCAAATTTCCTTTTCAGAAAATTGGTAAATCCATAGGCAGGTTTTAATAAATAAAACTTCTGTGATACTTTTGAGGGCAGCAAGACCATGAGCAGTATCAAAACTCCGGCAATAATTGAAACAGATTGTTGGAATCCTGCCAATGACAAACTCTGACCAACCAATCCGAAAAATAATCCAATAGTCGCGTAGGTAATTGCCCTTCCGATATTGTAAAGCACCCGACCAACAATTAAGTTTAACTTATTGTCCTTCTGAATAGGCAAAGCCAGTGCAATTGGACCACACATCCCAATGCAGTGGAAACTTCCGAATAATCCGATGAGGAATGCAGACCAAAGCATTTTTATAGCGTTACAATTTTTTCATTAAAGTACTCTTTACCTCCAGAACTCCAGGCAATTTTTATTTTCCATAAACCTTTACTGAAGCCAGATACAGCAATTAACTGTTCCCCGGAATCTGTTGGATGAACATCAAACTCCCTGTCCTCACTGGCATCGGCTGGACGATAGAAGTGAATTTTACCATGAAGATCTTGTTTTACATGCGCAAGGGGAAAACTCAGCTTAATTGTTCGATCACTTCGAAAATACTCAAAACCAATCGGTTCTTTCAATGAATTTGCATTGGATATTTTATCCATTTGGCCCTGATATTCAATCTCCTGTTTATAATAATCTTCTGCAACTAAATCTACCTTATGCCCCATGAAATAAATTACCATAGATAATGTCATGATGACAAACCCGGAATAGAGCACCACTATTTTCCAGCCCCAATTCATCTCTTAGATCTGGTTACAGGTCCCACAAAATTTGTGCTTATTTCGTCAATCACTTCTCCATCAGCAATGAGTTCTACCACTACAATCGTTTTCATTTTTTTTATATCTTTTCGAGACATTTCAATAAAGAATACACCATCAATTCTACTTCCAGCTTCTATGTTCAGCGTTTCTTCTCCAACTCGTTTGATGGTGGCATCTTCATAATCCATCACACGCATTTCTAGTAGCATATTCCTGTTCGTCTTATTGATAAACTGGATATTATATAAGTTGCTAATTCTTTCGTTCGGTTGCTCCTGATACAATTGGCCAGGAACCTTTAATATTGTAGCTTCAATATCGGTTCTTGTGAAAAGCATAAAAGCTACTACAAAAACAAGCAATGACAATACAATGGAATATCCTAAAACTCTTGTTGTAAATATTTTACTATTCCCTTCTTTTATACCACTATAAGATGAGTATTTGATCAATCCTCTTGGCTTTCCAATTTTATCCATTACCTGATCGCAGGCATCAATACATGCAGTACAGTTCACACATTCCAATTGGGTGCCATGTCGAATATCTATACCCGTAGGGCATGCATGCACACATATTTTGCAATCGATGCAATCTCCTTTGCCCTCCTGTACTTTTCCTTTTTTAAGTCTTCCTTTCGGCTCACCTCTCAGCCAATCATAAATAACTGCGATACTATCATTTCCCAGAAATACCCCTTGCAATCTCCCATATGGACAAACGGCTATACATATTTGTTCTCGCAAAACTGAAAAAACAAAGTAAAATAACCCTGTAAAACCCATGAGCGCTAAAAAGCCCACGATGTTTTCTCCCGGTGGTTGACTAACAATAGCCTGAAGCTTTTCAATACCAATGATATACGAAAGAAAGGTATGTGAAATAAGCAGCGATATAAAAATGAAAATAAGATGTTTGGATCCTTTCTTTAAGATCTTCTCTGTATTCCATGGAGCCTTTTCCAGCTTTCTTTGCTTGGTGGCATCACCTTCTATCCAATATTCAATTTTCCGGAATACCATCTCCATGAATATTGTTTGCGGGCACGCCCATCCGCACCAGACACGACCAAAAACCACAGTAAACAATACCACAAAAACCACAAGGGAAATCATGGAAAGGGCCACAATATGAAAATCCTGAGGCCATAAATGAATACCAAAGATGATAAATTTGCGGTCGAATACATCGATGAGGATCAATGGATCACCATTGACTTTTACAAATGGCAGACCAAATAATAATGTTAATAGTACAATAGCTACTATTATCCGCATGTTGTGGAATTTTCCGCTAGGCTTTTTAGGGTAAACCCAAATTCGTTTACCCTTCTCATCAACAGTCGCTATCGTGTCACGATACTCCTCATCAAATTGATATAAATCTTCCATCCTTCATTTTAGAACAATACTGAGCGTCACAATTAAGTGACAACATATTAAATTTCAGCTGGCTGTTCCGCGGGTTCTTCGCTTGTTTGGTTTTGGTCTTGAGGTATATATTCTTCACCTTCAGGCCCTTTAGGAGCTGGAGGATTTTTTGGTGTTGTACCTACAAATGTTAAAATAAAGCTTGCCACATCGCGCATGTCTGATGGTGAAAGTTTACTTTGCCATGAAATCATTCCTTTTTGTGGAACTCCATATTTTATGGTTCTAAACAAATCATTTATACTACCACCGTGTATCCAGAATTTATCGGTGAAATTAGGGCCAATCAAACCTTGACCTTCGGGAGCATGACACGCTACGCACTCTCGATCGTAAATGGATTTTCCATTAGCCAAATCCTCGGCAGCATCACTGATTTCCACATTGTTTTCATCAATATTATTGCCTTCCAGAGCCATCATGGCTTCCCGGGCAATTCTTGCATCTTCCATCACTATTTCATATTCTTCCTGCTGTAATGGAAAAGTATCAAACACGTGATACGCAAAGAAGTAGATAACACCCCAAACGACGGTTGCATAAAACAACCATTTCCACCATGGAGGTAAGTGATTATCCAGTTCATGAATGCCATCATAATTATGATCAAGCATCACTGTTGCCTCCTCCTCAATAGGTATCGCATCGGTTGCTTTGTTCATAAACTTACTCCACCATGATTTTTCTTCTTCAGGGTCAAACTCTATTCCTGCCTCCACTGCTTTTTGTTTCTTGTCTTCCAGCAGAATCATTTTGATAATGTTCACCAGATACATGCCAATAATCAAAATTAATATGGCTACAATGAGCACAAAAATCAACACAACAATCAATAAGGTTTCCATATCGGTGGAAGCCGCATCACCGGTTTGCGCAAATGCAGGAATGGCTAATACAAATGAGAAAAATGAGGCAAGCGCTCTTTTTATCCATTTGGCTTTTATTTTAGAAAATAGCATAACTATTAGTGTTTTAAATCTTCAAATTAATTTTGGTGGTATCTGGCTCATCATCAAATGGCAGACTTTTCATTTTTTCTATATGCTTTTCATCAAGAAGAAAAAGACTCCAGATTATGGTGAATGAGAAAAACACAAAAAACAGGATAAGTGATATGATTGGCCATATCTCAATGTTCTGTATCTGTTCGAAATAATGCTTAAACATTTCTTTTGACTTTAGTTATTGAACTGCCGCTGCTTCCTGAACCTTAATATCCGTACCAAGACGTTGTAAATAAGCAATCAAAGCTATTATATCCAGGTTAGGATCAGTCTCTATATTTTCAATTTTAAGCTGTGCTGTGATCTTGTCAGCTTGTTTTTGCATGTCTTCAATCACCTGATCTTCATACCCTTCTTCATAAGGAACACCCAGTGTACGCATTGCACTTATTTTATCTGGAGTTTTCTCCTGATCATAATAGTCCTCATATAGCCATGGATATCTTGGCATCAAAGATCCTTGAGATGTACTTGTAGGATCATACATGTGATAATAGTGCCAAGAATCCGGATATTTACTCCCGATCCTGTGAAGATCCGGTCCGGTACGTTTTGAGCCCCAAAGGAACGGATGATCGTAAACGAATTCCCCAGCCTTAGAATATTCACCATATCGCTCAGTCTCCCAGCGGAAAGGCCTGATCATCTGAGAATGGCAGGAAACACATCCCTCCCTGATGTAGATATCTCTTCCTTCCAACTCCAGAGGCGTATATGGTTTCACAGAAGCTATGGTAGGAATATTAGATTTTATCAGGAATGTCGGAACCATTTCAACGATCCCTCCGATAAGAATGGCAATTAATGAATACAAGGCAAAACGAATTGGTTTCCTTTCAAGAACGCTATGCCAGTGCCCTCCGGTAATTACCTTTTCCTCCAAAGCAGGCGCTTCAGCTTCTTCATTGGCAACAAAGGTTCCTGCGGCTGCCGTTTTCATTAAGTTATACACCATCACCAATGAACCAGTCCAATATAGGATGCCTCCAAATGCCCTCAATATATACATTGGAACTATTTGCGTCACTGTCTCCAGGAAGTTAGGATATGCTAAGATTCCATCAGCAGTAAATTGTTTCCACATCAAGGTTTGTACAAAAAACGATGCATACAATGGAAGAGCGTAGAACACGATTCCTAAAGAGCCAATCCAGAAGTGAAGGTTCGCCAATTTAGTAGAATATAATTTTGTTCCCCACATTTTTGGGATCATCCAATACAAAATACCAAATGTCAGGAATCCATTCCATCCTAAAGTACCTATGTGAACGTGAGCGATGATATAGTCTGTATAATGCGCAACAGCATTAAAGTTCTTTAAGGATAGCATGGGACCCTCAAAGGTTGACATGCCATAAGCTGTCACGGCTACTACCATAAATTTAAGTACCGGCTCTTCCCTCACTCTATCCCAGGCACCTCTCAAGGTCAATAAACCATTAAGCATGCCTCCCCAGGATGGGGCAATCAGCATGATTGAAAAAACTGTTCCTAATGACTGAGCCCAGCCCGGAAGGGCAGTGTAAAGTAAATGGTGAGGTCCGGCCCAGATGTAAATAAATATTAAGGACCAAAAGTGGATAATCGATAATTTATATGAATACACAGGCCTGTTGGCCGCTTTGGGCAAGAAGTAGTACATCAAACCCAAAAAAGGAGTCGTGAGGAAAAATGCCACCGCATTGTGACCATACCACCACTGAACTAATGCATCCTGAACACCAGCATACCATGAATAGCTTTTAAATAGGTCAACGGGCAATTCAAATGAATTTACTATGTGAAGTACCGCGACGGTAACAAAAGAAGCTAAGTAAAACCAGATTGCCACATACATATGACGCTCCCTTCTCTTTAAAATAGTACCGATCATATTGATACCAAATACCACCCAGATCAAGGTGATAGCGATATCGATTGGCCATTCCAATTCTGCATATTCCTTAGATGTAGTCATGCCCATAGGCAAGGTGATAACAGCCGCAACAATGATTAGCTGCCATCCCCAAAAGTGCACCCAACTTAAGCCGTCATTAAACATCCTTGCTTTGAGCAAGCGCTGCAAGGAATAATAACCCCCTGCAAAGAACATATTGCCTACAAAAGCAAAAATAACGGCATTAGTATGTAAAGGCCGGAGTCTTCCAAAGCTATTCCAGCCATCATGAATTGACCCATGAAGATTTGGGTAAAACATCAGTAGGGCTATGATGATGCCAACCAACATTCCTATTACTCCCCAAACTACAGTAGCGATAGCAAAATACTTTACTATCTTATTGTCGTAGCTAAATTTTTCAATTTGCATGTTTTAGAGGTTAAGTATCAAAAATAAGTCGCTAGGTGAAAAAACTCAAAGAGCAAATATATATGCTCAGTTGAGCCAAATATATGATAATTGTCACTTAATTTGAATCTTTTAATAAAAAGATGAGTTATTTATTCTAAAAAAAATAGATGAGGCAATTCAAAGAGAATTGTTAGCACAAAACGGAAGCTGAAATTTATTATTTTACAAAAAAATACTGTTATCCCCGGAACAACGAAATCCTGTAATTCTATTCTTTTTTATTTTTTTTATCGTCACCCTCTTCACTAGATTTTGATTGCCTGTCTGTCTGTCCGGCAGGCTTTTTATCATCAAAAAGCATGCGTACTGATGGAGAATAGGTATCATCATACTGCCCTGTTTTCACTGCCCAAATAAAAATGCCGACAAAGAAAACTGCAACCAAAACGCTGATGACGATCAAAAGAATGATAACTGACATGCTATAGCAATTTTTTAATTTTAGCCATGAGATTCGTAACCGTTGTCGCAAAGACCACCACAGAAATACTGCTTAATGGCATAAGAATTGCCGCGATAAGCGGTGTTAATCTCCCGGTTAATGCAAAGCTAATTCCAAGGATATTGTAAAGGAAGGAAATTATAAAAGCTGCAATGACAATGTAATGCGCAACTTTAGCGAAATCCATGAATTTTGGCAGGTCTTCCAAGGCATTTGAGGTCATGATGGCATCGGAAGCAGGGGTGAAGTTTGATGTATCATCGGTTACTGAAATGCCAATATCACTTTGCTGAAGCGCTCCGGCATCATTGAGACCATCTCCGATCATGAGCACATTACCATTCTCTTTCTGAAGGGTTACAATATAGTCCAGTTTATCTTGCGGAGACTGATTGAATTTATATGTCGCCGCATTTCCAAATAGTTCGATCAATCGCTTTTCTTCCATTTTATTGTCTCCGGTAAGAATTGATAATTTGAACCTCTTTTTCAAATCCCTAACAAGCTCTTTGATTCCTTTCCTGTACTTATTCTGGATTTTAAACCTTCCGAGAACTTGAGCGTTTTTTGAAATAAAAATCTGAGTTGTGTCAGCAACTTCAAACCGCTT
>JAUUZS010000233.1 GCA_030589835.1 Cyclobacteriaceae bacterium | reverse complement strand
GGATACGTAACGCCTGAAGCATATAGCCGGTTTTGCAATTCGACCGTACCCTTGGCACGCATGGAAAAGCGCGTATTTTATAGCGATGAACCTTTTATTGCCTTGATCGAAGTAGCACATTTCGGGGCAGACCAATTGATACAGGCGGTATCACGATGGAGGATTACAGATCAAAAAACAGGCAATCTGTTTCATGGAATTTTTGATACACTAAGTATTGCTATTGGAAATAACATTCCCATCGGATATCTGAATGTTGATCTGGGTAAAATCACGGAGCCAAAACAATTGTCGTTAACGGCAAATGTAGCTGGCTTTGAAAATAGCTGGGACTTTTGGGTATATCCCAAAAACCATGAGAAGATTGATGAAATTCTGATCACAACATCCCTGGACCGACAAGCCATTTCCAGCCTCAACAACGGAGGGTCTGTATTATGGACAATCCCAGAATCTGTTAAAAGTAAAAACCTGAACGACGGTATTGGGTTTTCTAGTATTTTCTGGAACACCGCCTGGACACATGGTCAAAAACCACATTCACTAGGTATTTTATGCAATCCGGATCATCCCGCATTTTGTGAATTTCCTACAGCATTTCATTCCAACTGGCAATGGTGGGATGCCATGACCTATTCCAATGCCATTATTTTAGATGATTTCCCAAAAAACATCAATCCTATTGTCAGGGTGATTGATGACTGGTTTCAAAACAGGTCTCAGGCTTTGATTGTTGAAGTGAAGGTTGGGAAAGGCAAACTATTAATAAGTGGAATAGATTTCCACAAAACAATAGACTCACGACCTGAAGGAAAACAATTGTTGTATAGTTTACAAAAATATATGACAAGTGACCGCTTTGATCCTAAGGTTGAAATGACCGTTGAAGAATTAAAACGCCTACTATAACAAGGTCATCGAGCGCATTAATGGAGCAAACTGATCTAAAACGGATTTTTTTAGCTAGAAAAGGTATGGTTGTACCAGCTCCATAGTCATCCCTTCTTCTACCATAATTGTGTTTACTCCCAGCTGTCCTACTTCCTCAATATTTCGGTATTCATCATCAAAAAATACCATCTGGTCATAAGATAGCTTGGTTTTGCGTTGTAAAGATTTGAAATGGTCCAATTTACTGCCGGGGTAAATCTCAAAATGACCAAAGAATTTTTTAATGTCAAAAAGTTGCATGAGTTCGTCAGCCCATTCTGGCGCAGAGGTTCTGGAAGCGACACCAAGTTGCACGGGCAGTTTTTGTAGTACCTCAAGAATTGGGAATACATCAGGATATAGCCTGATATATCTATTGTCCGCATCACGGACAAATTTATTTTGCTTCGTATAGGGTGGAGAAGTATGGTCACACCAGGTGCCTCCACAATCCCAAAGGGTAAAATCAAGGTCAAAAACAATCAGCATAATTTATGACAGGTCTATAACCAATAAATTTCAGCATTAAAATACAAATAATTGTCCAAGATAGAAATCTCCATTAGCCGGTATTGGCGCAATTGGTTTATTATTGAGCATTATTTTCATTAGGCCCTTGCATGAGCACATACAATTATGCTGTTTCTTTTTTATTTATTAGGAAAATTAGTTACTTAGATCATATTTCAAATAATACTAATCTTTATAATATCTGAAATGAAATTGCCTAAAAGAGCCCGTGATATTTCTCCTTTTATTGTGATGGAAGTGCTTGAAAAAGCCAGGGAAATGGAATCGAATGACATTGATATCGTCCATCTTGAAGTTGGAGAACCGGATTTTGATGTTCCGGAATCAGTAAAAATAGCTGCCAATGTGGCCACAAGAACCGGGCACACACATTATACCCATAGTCTTGGTGACCCGGAATTGAGAAATGCTATCAGCCATAGCTACGAAAAAAAATATGGGATACCTATTGATCCGGGGAGGATTATCATTACTTCCGGAACATCCCCGGCGATCCATTTGATTTTATCGGTTCTGATGGAAAGAGATCAGGAAGTGATTATCCCTGACCCGGGGTATGCCTGTTACCCGAATTTTATAAAGCTGCTGGAAGGCATTCCTGTTCCTGTAAAATGCGAAGAAGAAAATAGCTTTCAATACGACCCAAAGGTGGTTAAGGAAAAAATCAACAAAAATACTGCTGCCTTATTTTTAAATTCACCTTCTAATCCTACCGGGCATATTTGTAGCCCTGAAAATATGAAAGCCCTGGTGGATCTTGATCAGTGGATCATTTCCGATGAAATTTATCATGGCCTGGTGTATGAAAAAAAGGAGCATTCTATTCTGGAGTTCACAGATAAAGCATTTGTGACCAATGGGTTTTCTAAACTTTATGCCATGACCGGCATGCGGATTGGTTATTTGATTGCTCCTGAAGCATATGTGCGGCCAATTCAGAAAATCCAACAAAATTTGTTCATATGCGCTAGTTCTGTGGCGCAGAAAGCAGCAATCAAGGCCCTGGAAAATTACCATGGAGAAGTCGGGATCATGAAAGAAACCTATGCGAGAAGAAGAAGGATAATGGTGGATCGATTGAAATCAATGGGATTTGGAATATCTTCCGAGCCGGAAGGGGCATTTTATATCTTTGCCAACGCCAAGAAATTTTCAACTGATTCCTACAAACTGGCTTTTGATATTCTTGAACATGCGCATGTAGGTGTAACTCCGGGGATCGACTTCGGCGCCAACGGTGAGGGTTACCTCAGGTTTTCCTATGCAAATTCCCTTGTACACATTAATGAAGGGCTGGATCGAATCGAAAAATACCTGAAAATAAAACCTTAAAAAAGGGTGTCCCAATTTGGGAATATGTCCTTTTTCGTCAGTTCCTTGAGGATATTAATTATAATTTAGGCCTTATAGGTCACCAATAATACTTTTACTTTTGTTACTTCTATTTAATCAACTTTGGTTTCAATATTAGAATCTTTCGAACTCGCTACGGATCAATGGTTTTGGGTGCTGTTGTGTGCGCTTTTTGTGGGCATGTCCAAGACTGGGGTTGCCGGGATTGGAATGCTAATAGTACCCATATTAGCTGCAATCTTTGGGGGCAAATCGAGTGCAGGGATATTACTGCCTATGTTGAGTATGGCTGATGTTTTTGCTGTTTCCTATTATCACCGTCATGCTGAATGGAAATATATATGGAAACTTATGCCTAGTACGGTGGTGGGTGTACTCATAGGATTGTTTGTCGGAAACATGGTAAGTGACGATCAATTTAAGCTTATTATGGGTATTGTCATTATTGCCGGATTGGCCATTATGATCTGGAGGGAACAAAAAAATTCGGGAACTGCCATTCCACATAATTGGATTTTTGCTTCTGCTGCAGGGCTTCTTGGTGGATTTTCTACTATGATAGGTAATGCTGCAGGGCCTGTGATGGCCGTTTATTTATTATCCATGATGCTTCCGAAAAATAGCTTCATCGGAACAGGGGCATGGTTTTTCTTAATTATTAACTTGTTCAAGATACCCTTTCACATCACCATATGGAAAACCATTGACATCAATACCTTTGTTTTGGATCTGGCCATGTTCCCCGCCATCATGATTGGCGCATACCTCGGATTTAAACTGGTGAAATACATTCCCGAAAAGCCTTATAGGATATTTATTATTGTGTCAAGTGCCCTTGCTGCAATTAAATTGTTTTTTTAAAAAAAGAAAAGCGGAACGAGGTGCTCCGCTATTCAACCTAACTACCAACCACACAATTGTTATCTTTACTTTTTACTTTCTTCAATCCAACTGGAAAATAGGCGCCGTACTTTGTGAAAAAATTTCCGCTTATGACAGATTAAGTACAGCTGCCAAATTCCAATATGTTAAAAACCAATCCCTTCATTCAACTTCTCTGCTCACTCCACTTCTCCCGCACTACCAACTTCTCTTCTCCTTCACTTCTTCCCTACTTCTCCGGTTTCTAATCAGACATTTATCAACTTCACTAAACCCTCTTCACATGCCTTTCCACCACCAACATTCAAAAAACCTTACTGCTTTCGATTCATTAATTAAAGAGTATATCTTAATTCATCTTCCTTCGCCTCAAACCTTTTAACAGCCTACTGTTTTTCCTCTCTTCCTCTCCTCTCAATCTCTATTTTTGCTGAATCAAATACGATTAGCCTTTATGCCAAAAACATGCTAAAATCATATTACGCTGTATATCAATCTCTTATGTTTGGCATGGGTGCATTTTTATCCCAATGAGGGACGTAATTCCCGATATGGGAAAATTACTTGAAAAATAGGAATAACCATCATCGCATGTAACTCATATTCATAGACAATATATCCCTGCGCATATCACCAGGCTTTCTGCACCATAGCATGATCTCACTAAGAGGTATGGTCTCTTTGAGTGAAATATATCTTGTCGTGCTGATCGCGCTGTGCAAAATTATTCATAATATTTTGTGCTCCCCAATAACATTTTATCAAAAGCTTAGGTTTGTATTTTTCTGTTAAATTGTATCAATTAACATAGTGAAGGGCAATCAATGCTCCCAGAAGAATATTAGGTGACCCCAAATCGCCAATTTAATTCAACTTATTTTTATTACTAAAAAGCTATCCTCAAACCCTTATTACATGTATCCTTTCCATTACTGGTTTTTCAATCATTATAATGAAAAATAAAAATAATGTTAGAAGTCGGCATCTCCTTCGCTCCGCTGAAGCTATGCGATAGCGATGCCTATGGCGACCAAAAGAAGACCAAAATTAAAATGAGTAAAAAACTGAAGTTTGGCATAAGCAACATTATAAGTTGCTTATGCCACAAGCCTCTTCTGCTGACTTTGGTCTTCCGTCTTTTGCAACAATGTATTCCAACCAAATAACAGTTGTACTCCATAATTTAATAAATGGCCCAATGAAACTTATACTTAAGGGAATAAAGGATACCGGTAATGGCGAAAAAAAAATATCGTTTGAATTAAACCTTCTTGACTGGCCTGCATCAAAGATCTGTAATTGACAAAAAACAAATTTAAAAAAAATTATTATGAAAGGATCATTCAAATTATTTACGGCCATTTTTGCATTGATATTTTTTGCGAGTTCGTGCCAGGAAGATGTAGAAAGCCCAGGTCAACTTACCGATGTTGATCTCCTAAATGTAGAAAACGAAGCTTCTGTAGAATCGGCATTTGAAGATGTAGATGACATCGCATTCGAAAGCGTATTGCTATTTGAATCCGGAGGAAGAATAGCAGACAGCGAAGACAGTCCGATTCATTGCGCTGAAAAAACCCATGATTTAGAAAACAATACCATTATCATTGATTTTGGCGAAGGTTGTGTTGGTATAAATGGTAGAGAGCGAAAAGGAAAAATACTTATTAGCTACACAGATAGAAGGTTTGTGTCTGGGGCTGTTCATACTATGACGTTCGAAAACTTTTATGTAGATGGCAACCTTATTGAAGGCACACGTACCCGAACCAATATTTCAGCCAGTACAGATGATTATCTAAGATTTAGTATTGTACTTGAAAATGGCAAAGTCACCTGGGAAGACGGAACATATGCGACACGTGAAGCAAACTGGGAAACCAGCAGGATACGTACACCAAATCCAATAAATGATGAGCGCATAAGGACCGGTAGCGCCAGTGGCATCGACAGGGAAGGCCTGATCTATACGGTAAATATCACCAAACCAATTGTGTGGAAAAGATCATGCCTGGCAACAGATAGAATAATGATTCCGGTAGAAGGTATAAAAGTCAAGGCTTTTGAAGATGGCAATAGTATTACCATTGACTACGGCGACGGGACTTGTGACAATCTTGTGACAATCACCAAGGACGGTATAACAGAAACCGTAGAATTAACAGGGCCAAGAAGAGACGGGTAGTTTGCTTTAATAGGCGAAAAGGCCATCCTGGCATAAGGGTGGCTTTTTTTATAACCAAAAACTACACACATTTTTGCACCTCCAGGGTATCAGTGCACTTTCTCAACATATCCGTTTGAGTAAGCAGCAATTTCGGATGTACAAAATCCGGTGCGATTTCCGCCATGGGCACCAAAACAAAATTACGATTTTTATTCTCAGGATGTGGGACACGCAATTTCTCCGTATCGATTATTTCATTGCCATAATACAAAATATCAATGTCAATGATTCTGGAACCCCATTTGATGTATCGCACCCTCCCTAATTTTTCTTCTATCATATTTATTTTTTGCAAAATTATGTCCGCCGGGAGGTCAGATTCAACTTCCAGAACCTGATTGAAAAAATCGGGTTGATGTTCAATACCCCAGGCTTTGGTGCAATAAATAAATGACGATATAACAATTTTTCCTATATCCTTACTAATCTCCGCCTTTGCCTTTTCGAGCAAAGATCGGCTATCTCCCAAATTGCTTCCTAATAGTAGATATATTCCTTTCATCCTTTTAAAACCACAAAAATAAAAATATGCTTTTTTAAATATCATTCCTTAGCTATTATTGTTGAAATTAATTTTAACATCGGATATGAAATTTTTAAGAAATTTATTGGCAACGCTAACCGGGTTGTTTGTTTTTACATTTGTTATGTTTTTTATATTGATTGGCATCGCATCTTCCGGATCTGAAGATAATCTCCATAAACTGGATGAGAATACCATCTTGCACCTTAAGCTCAACAAACCTATTCTGGAAAGGGAGGTAGAAGATCCTTTTGAAGGTTTGCCCATGTTTGCGAATTTTCAGGATGGCGGCATTGGTTTGATGGAATTTAAAGAAGCCATCAAGCATGCGGCAGAAGATGAAAACATATCAGGTATCCTGCTCGAAACCCCTT
>JAUUZS010000527.1 GCA_030589835.1 Cyclobacteriaceae bacterium | reverse complement strand
TGGACGATAAGTATCAGGATTTTGGATTTATCCAGGCTAATTTATAATTTTGCAGAAACGAATAGTGTGATCCCAATGAATGTGAAAAGAAAACTGTTGCAAAAGTGCCTGGATCAGCTATCCGGTACAGTCAATGATTTGCAGCAGGAAATCAAGGAAGCCCAGCAAAGTGCAAATGATTATGGTACTCCAAGGGATAGGTATGATTCTTATAGAACTCAAATTTTGAGGAAACGGGATATGTTTGCCCAGCAACTTGTCAAAGTAAATATGCAGGTGGATGCACTCAAAAATATCGATGCTGACAGGAAATGCAAAATGGTTGAATATGGATCGCTGGTGATCACCTCCAATCAAAAATTGTTTATTGCCACTGGCCTTGGAAAAATTGAAATAGACGATGAAATCTATTATGCCATTTCAGGTGCAGTACCGATATTCAAAGCCATGGATCGAAAAAGAGCGGGGGAGGAGTTTGTCTTCAACGGCAAAAAGTCAACAATTATTGAAATTTATTAGTAGTCCTGACTTTCCAACTCAAAGTAAGATTGAGGATGACTGCATACCGGGCAAATTTTAGGTGCCCTTGTGGCTTCATGCAGGAATCCGCATACCCTGCATTTCCATATCACTTTCCCATTCTTTTCAAATACTTTACCCTCCTCCAGGTTTTTGTAAAGTTTTAAGTACCTTTCTTCGTGGGCTTTTTCAATTTTCGCAATCAGTCTGAATGCTGTTGCGACTTTTTTAAACCCTTCTTTTTCAGCAATATCAGCGAAATCAGGGTACAAAATTGTCCATTCTTCATTTTCCCCTGCAGCTGCAGCTTTCAAATTCTCCATGGTTGATCCGGTTACTCCGGCAGGGTAGGAGGCCGTGATTTCAACCATACCCCCTTCGAGGAACTTAAAAAACTGTTTGGCATGAGAGCGTTCATTCTCTGCTGTTTCTTCAAAGATGGCCGCAATCTGCTCCAGGCCTTCTTTTTTAGCCGCTTTGGCATAATATCCGTAGCGCATCCTTGCCTGAGATTCTCCGGCAAAAGCTTTCAGTAAATTTTGTTCTGTTTTCGTTCCTTTAATTGATTCCATGTTTATGATTTTAAATTATAACAATTCACTGTGATCCACTTCAATGGATAAATCCCGTTCAAAATCAAAGAGTGTTAACCTTCTGAGTTCGTGATAGTTTCTCCAATATGTCCACAAAGCATTGACGTAATTACTTTTCGACTGGTCAGATTCCCGCTGTGCAATATTAAGATCGGTGATGCTGATTTTTCCGATCAGGTATCGCGCTTTGGTGATGTTATATCCCTTGTGTGATACGGAATCGGCTTTGGCAGCGATGACTACCTGGTCATATTGCATATTAAACCTGGCCACCAGCAAAAAGATTTCCTGGTCAAAATCAATCTGCTCCTGTTCGATGGCTGTTCTGACGATCTCCTGGTTCGATTCTGCTATTTTAATACGACCACGGGCTACACCCCAGTCCAGTATGGGCAAGGTGATCCCAACCTGCAATTGTTGCTGGTCCACTGGATTTGAATACACCTGGTCCAGCTCAATTGAACTTTGCGTAAGGCCATAAACGGCATACAACTCTGCATCAAAGCGGCCATCCATTTTTGCGCGGTTCACATCGCGTTCAGCCTCAATTTCCCGACGGTTGAAGGCAAGCGCATCCGAGCGGTTGGCACGCGCCTCTTCAATGGCTTTTGCAAAGGGTACCATAAATGGTTTGATATTCTCTGGAGGGATTAATTCTACAGGGATATCATCTTTGATCCTCAGGAATGACTTTAACCTGAACATCCGGTTTTCTACATTAAGCCTTGCATCTTCCACACTGGCACTTGACCTGAGAAACTGAAGTTCAAGCTGTAATAGATCATTTTCCGCTATTTTCCCAAGATTATACCGACCCTTGGCAATTTTATAAAGGGTATCATAGTTGGCAAGGTTGATCATTGCAATTCTTTCAGAGATTTGAGCCAGCAAAAGGTTAAAAAAATAGTTGGTGGCGTTGATGGATACATTCTCCATTTCTTCGATGTAGGCTTTCTTTGCTTCCTCATAGCGCATGGGCTCCAATCTTCTTTCCCATTTGTAAGCATTAAACTGAAAGATCGGTTGACTGTATCCAATGTTAATGGGTGTGGAAAGGTGTTGCGTGACAGAAGTATCCGGGTCATTGTAAAAATTATCCAGTCTCCGCAGTCCTGACCGGATAAAAATATCTCCTCCCGTCAATCCAATTCTCTGTCTGACTGAAGCCTGCACATTCCAATCGATGTATTGCCTTTCGAGTAAAGCTTCTCCCTCCTGAAGTGAAATTTGTTCGATGGTCCTGTTAAAATTTGGTAGAGTGCCGCTTACTTGAAGAGAAGGCAGGTATGCGGCCCTGTATGACCTGTATTGCCAGTAATTCGCACGAAACCTGTGTTTGGCTGTCAGTGCTTCGGGGGATTGTTCCCTGGCAATTTCAATTGTTTCGGATAAATTAAGTTTGTTGGTAACATCCTGGCCAAAACCAGAAAAGGCAAGCAGAAAAAATGTGATCAATAATAGATAATGAAGATTCAATGATTTGTTATCGCTTGGTCTTATATTTTTATTTAGGTACATGGGTTCTTTCTTTTCTAATGTTCATCAATCATGACGTAATGATTCAAGCGGATCCTGCTCAGAGGCTCTTTTTGCCGGCATGTAACCAAAAATAATACCTACAGCTACCGAAACGCCAAAGGATACAAAGATCGATATCGGTGATACAATAGTTAGAATATCGGTGGCTTGCATGATTATCTTTGACAATCCAATACCCAGGATAATGCCCAACATCCCACCTGAAATGCTGATGAAGGTAGCTTCGGAAAGAAATTGGAAAACAATATCACTTTTCCTTGCTCCGGTCGCCATTCTTACGCCAATTTCACGGATGCGTTCCATCACAGAAGCCAGCATGATGTTCATGATTCCAATACCCCCGACAATAAGGGATATGCTTGCAATTGCACCAAGTACGATATTAAAAATATCTTTTGTCCGTTGTTCTTGTTTTAGAAGGAGTTCGGGGATCTTAATTTCATAATCCTCTACATCAGAATGCCTCCGCAACAGTATTTTTTTTATTACTTCAACGGTAGGGGCAAGTTGTGTGCTTTCTTTTACCTGAACAACAATTTTATCGATCTGATGGTAATTGGTCTCTTCATCTGCCCCGGAACTTGAACTAAAGGAGGCAATGCCTCCTCTACCGAACATAACAACAGATTCCCCACCTCCATGAATGGA
>JAUUZS010000518.1 GCA_030589835.1 Cyclobacteriaceae bacterium | reverse complement strand
TGCTGGAAGAGGATGGCCTTGACCTTAATAAGCGGTTTTTCAACTCATTCAATACAAAAAAACCATATATCATCCTAAAATGGGCGGAAACGGCAGATGGATTTGTCGCCAGAAAAAATTATGATTCCAAGTGGATTTCGAATGAATTCTCAAGGAAATTAGTTCATAAGTGGCGCGCAGAAGAAGATGCAATACTTGTTGGTAAAAACACTGCAAAATACGATAATCCAACATTGAATGTAAGGGATTGGGTAGGAAAGGATCCGTTAAGAATTGTTATAGATCATCATCTGGAGTTGGATGAAAAGCTGAATCTTTTTGATACAACTATCCCGACAATTTGTTTCAACCTCAAGAAATCATCGGAAGATAAAAATCTCACTTTCGTGAAACTGGCAGAAGAAAATTTCATTCAGGAATTGTTAGCAGACCTTCATAGCAGAAACATCCAATCCTTGATCATTGAAGGTGGAGCTGCTACGATCAACAATTTTATCCATGCCGGCTTTTGGGATGAAGCCCGTGTGTTCCAGGCATCCACCTGTTTTGGAGAAGGGATCAAAGCTCCGCAAATTATCCATGCTGAGTTTGATGGCAAAGAGGAAATTATAGGCGATACCCTGACATATTTTAAAAGAAAATAGATTAAGGAAGTACGTTTATTTTCTCTGCGAAACTTTGTGCTTCTTCGCGAAACTCTGCGCAATAGCCCTGGCCTCGCCAGCCAATGTCATAGGTTAAGGCAATCTCATATTAGGGAGATCACTTCGTCGTACCTCCTCGTGATGACGATTATTTTTCTGACAAATCTGCACACACCAACTCCGAATCGCTGCGCACAAATACATGCTTATAGGCATAGGCGGGATGTGCCCAGGTCACGCCAATGCCACTGCGGCTCAATTGTACATTCGTTGGTTCAATCAATTTAGTACGGCTGATTTCATCATACCCTTTTTCAGATAATTTTGCAATTAACAGTTCTCCATGTTCATTGAACATATAAAATAATTCCCCATTCTGAGTAAAATGAATATTTCCCCATCGCGCCTTACTTACTGCTGTCAGATCTTCCCAGATGCGATCTCCGGTTTCAAGCTCGAGGCATCGCAGCTCCCCATAACTATCTACCCCATAAATAAAGTCACCTATAATTATGGGAGTGGAAATGCAACTATGCAGCGCATCCGTATTGCGTTCATTTTTTCCTTGTCGCCTCCACATTGTTGATGCACTTAGCTGTTTTTCATCCAGTTTCAGCAACATCGATCCGTCATAAAAGCTACTTACAAACAAGTAATTATTTTCGATCACCGGGGTAGCAATATTTATCACCATTTTGTGCTGTGTAAATTCCTGTGACCAGTAGACAGACCCGGTTTCAGGATTGAGACCCACCACATTTTGTCCGGTCCAAACCACGACAACTGGTTGGCCTGCCTGGTCGATTAATATAGGTGCTGAGTAAGAGGCATCATCTTCCAGGTTTCTCCATACCTCTTCTCCTGTATTTTTATTCAAAGCCACC
Source organism: Cyclobacteriaceae bacterium (assembly GCA_030589835.1). The sequence continues at coordinate 1,918 of JAUUZS010000518.1, read as the reverse complement.
ACACCGGCATTATTAATTCCACCAATATTTAAGATGATCTTATCATCGACAATCAGTGGTGCTGAAGCTATTCCCCAGATGGGCATCCGTATTTCATATTCCTTATTCAAATCTTTCTGCCAAAGAATTTTACCGGTTTCTTTTTGGAAACAGAACAAATTGCCCATTGTACCCAGGGAGTATGCGCTATTTCCATCAATGATCACGGAAGCTCGAGGCCCTGCAGGGTATCCCACACCCACATATTCACAATCATAAGAATAGGACCAGATCTCGTCTCCTGTATTGGCATCAAAACACAAAACCCTTTCGATCTCTTCGGGCTGGCTAATTCGATCTGTAAGATACACTCTGTGATCAGATACTGACGGACCGCTATATCCCGAAGCAACCGGCACACTCCATTTTATCTTTAGCTGATCGGAATCAAACTTTTTGACAATGCCTTTTTCATGCCATTTTCCATCCCGGTTTGGCCCGCGCCAATCCGGCCATTCATCACTATACTCAAGATTTTGGCAGCTAAATAACAGTGCGATAAAAACATAGAAAAGATTTAAACTCATAATAAAAATGAAATAGATGAAAAATTATGCTACCGGCTTATGCCAATAAAAAAAGAAAGGTCTGTATTTTTAATTAAAAATAAAATGTCTGATTCCACATTTATACAAATCATATTTACAGAGCTACCTTTTCCGGCCAAGGGTTATGCTTCGAAGTTCCCCAAAGTGTGCTGATGTAATCTATTGAAAACAGGTCTTCGAAGGCGTGCAACCAATAAGCCCCTTTGTCGGTAAGCACAATCTGTTGACCATTATCTTTCAGAAATCCGATTCGTGATAATAATTGCATCAGCCTTCCATATTTGTGGTCAAAATCCATTTTGAATTTGCTATGGAAGTCATTTTTCATGAACCCGGTTTCATAAATTCGCCAATATAGCCACCCTGCCATTTGCATATTTTTTGTTAAATCTACAGCGAGGGCCGTAGGCATTTTATTGTTTTCGATAGATTTGATATACTCAGCAACATTAAAGGTATTCAGAAAAAAAATATCATTGAGGTAACTCCCTCCACTTGCGCCAAGACCCAAATAAAGCGGAACTGTGACGGAGCAGTATTTTTCAATCCCTTTTCTTGTAAATGCCCAGACCGAAGAACGTTCAAAACCTGCATCATAAAATATGGTTTCCAATATTCGCAGCATTTTTCTCCGCCTGAAAAGCATGGCCAGCTTAGGTTCGCTTTTCATTCCATTTTGTCCCATTTTGGTATAGGGGAATCGAAATAATGGATACGTGGCTACTTGCTGCACACCCAGGGCAACCAGCTCATGTCCGGCTTCCTCAATTTCCTGATACGTTTGATTGGGCAATGCAAAAATAAAATCAACATTCACACACTCAAAACCCATGTTAACGGCTCTTTTGACGGTTTGCTTCACCTCTTTAGTAGTGTATGGCCTGCTCAGGTTTTTTAGTTGCCTGTCTTGCAATGCTTCCACTCCTATGCTGAGGTATTTCACGCCAATCGATTTCAGAATAGTTAAATTTTCCTGGTTTAAATCATTCGGATGACTTTCGATATGAACATGACAATTCATATTCAAAACTTTATATATATGATTTATAATGGATTCTATGCCACTTTTTATCATTGTTGTCGGGGTGCCTCCTCCAATATAAAATGAAGTGATCTGACGATTACCAATAATAGAAGCGTAGTAATCGATTTCCTTAATAACAGCTTTTGCATATGTTAGTGCTACTTCAGGGTGGTATAATTCCCTGTTGTAGGGGCAGTAAGGACAAATTTGTCGGCAAAACGGAATGTGAAGATATATGCCAAGTTCATCAATATCCTGAAATTTGCGATGCAGGTCATCAACAGAAGGAGGTGAATTTTCAAGAATA
>JAUUZS010000539.1 GCA_030589835.1 Cyclobacteriaceae bacterium | reverse complement strand
GGTCAGATTTTTGATATTGAGAAATATATTCCTGACATGTTGCAATATTATTGAAATAGGTACTGTTTTTTGTTGACCACCCTTTTAAGTGATTGAAAGTATGATTGCCGATGATATGGCCTTTATCAATTATATTTCTCGCTATTTCGGGGTGTTTCAGAATATTATCCCCTACACAAAAAAATGTTGCCTCGGCTTCAAAATCATCCAATATATCCAGGACGTGATCCGTAAGGTTTGGAATTGGCCCATCATCGAAGGTGAGATAAATATCTTTGTGGACGGTTGGAACGTCCCACATCAGATCGCCGGATATTTTTTTTAGCAGGCCAGGGGTTTTATAGAAGTGAGGCACCTCGGAGAGATTTACAAGTTTGTCACATCAATTTTGCAGGTAAAAAGGGTGATATCATCTTTGAAATTATTTTCACCTTTAAACGCTTCCATAGCCTTAATGATCTGAGCATTTAATTCTTTTGGATTGTCGTGTATATTTTTCTCAACGACACTCAATATTTTCGATTCGCCAAATTCTTCATCTTTAGAATTTGTGATTTCGGTCAGGCCATCGGTAAAACCACAAAACATAAATTCATCAATATTTTCGATGATCCCAACATTCAAAAAGGGAAGTTCCTTGAAGGCACCCAGCACAGTGGAGCCTTCTGTCAATAACTCGATATCCTGGTTTTTTCTGACCAGAATTGGTGGGTTATGCCCGGAATTTACATACTTCAACCTTTTGTTTTTCATATCATAAATTGCCCCGAAAAAGGTGATGAAATGTTGCCCGTCGGCATTTGACATCACCTGATGGTTGAGCTCAGTAACGATTTCTTGTAAAAGTGTTGTTTGCCTTGATAGTGTTCTTAATGCGGCCTGAAAATTTGACATCAATATGGCTGCAGGAATTCCTTTGCCGGAAACATCGGCTATGCAAAATAATATCTGGTGCTCACTGATTTTTATATAATCATAATAATCCCCGCCTATGCTATGATGAGGTTTATAGAAACTGGCAACTTTTATTTCATCGTTATAAGGAAGGTTTTTGGGGAATAAAAACTGCTGCACATTTGCGGCAATTTCCAGCTCCCTACGGATCATTTCCTGTTCCATCTGTTTTCGCGCAAGCTTTTTATTTTCTATCGCAACAATGATGATGTTACTTAGCGCCTGGATGAAATTAGTGTTGATTTCTTTTTCCTTTTTTTCTTCGTATCCGCTGATGAATACAAAGGCCAGTTTTTTATCCTTATGGGCTATGGGTACAATAATTTGAAATTCGTTAAAAGGAGAATCCTTGACTTTTTTTATAGCGTTAATTTCCTCATAGGATAAAAGCGAATCATCAAAAGGTTGCTTGTAAAATGGCACCGAAGTCCCGAAATTCACCTTGCAATCCCAATTCACGCCTAAAACATACAGAGCAAGTTTTTGAATATTGAAATTGCCCATTATTGTAAACCCATAAATTTTGTACAGGTCTTCCTCAGGCAGATTATCGTTAATGGCTTGGGTAATTTCGAGTAAAGCATTGAGCTCCATCTCTTTTAAAACATATTTGGTTTTTAATGCTTCACCGTCTATCATTAATCTAAAAGTGTTTTAGGGTCATAGGCATCGCGCAAGGCATTGCCCAATAAGTTGAATGATAATACTAAAATACAAATTGCTAATCCCGGAAAAAGAATTAAGTGCAAACTATTTTTTGTTCCAATAGACTGAAAACCCTCGTATATCATCACCCCCCAGGAAGGGGTGGGGGGTTGAACTCCCAATCCAAGAAAACTTAATCCGGCTTCCAAAAGGATGGCAGCAGCAAAATTTGCCGTAGCGATCACGATCAAGGGACCTGAAATGTTGGGCAGGATATGCATAAAGACGATCCTGAAATTGCCAATGCCAAATGCCCTGGCAGCTTCGACATATAGTTTTTCCTTTATGGCCATAATTTGTCCGCGCATTACCCGGGCAACCTCTACCCACATCGTGAGGCCTACGGCCACAAAAGCGACCCAGACTCCGCGGCTTTGCAAGGCCATACTTATAGCAATAACCAGGATAATCCCTGGAATGGACCAGATGACTGATAACAACCAAAGGATAAACATGTCGATTTTTCCACCAAAAAAACCTGCCATTGAGCCGAGTGCCATTCCCAGAAACATGGAAATGAGTACGGATATAAAACCGATGGAAAGGGAAATCCTGCTGCCGAAAAGAAGCCTGCTTAGCATATCCCTGCCCATTTTATCTGTGCCAAGCCAGTAGGTTCGCGTTTCTATATTTTTTTGATGAAACTCCTCCATTAATTCAGCGTAGGAAATGATTTCTTTTCCGCCATCAATATTTGTAAAGCTGTATTCCTTTACACCTGACTGCTCAGCGTTTAGCGCTGTTTCTGAAAAATTCAATGGTTTTACCACATCCAAAAGATTGTATTCTTTTATGTAATCTTTCTTTCCGAAAATGTGTACGATGACGGAAAGCGCATTTATTTCATAGCTCAGAATCGGAACAATCATATAGTCACTTTCCTGGCCATAGATTGCCCGATGAAAAAAATTTACCTTATCAATTTTCCTGTTTTTTCTAATTTTTAGAAAAGTGACTTCAAAACCCGGAGCTTGTTTTTGTATTTGAACGGCTCCATCGTTTGCATTTGGCGTTTGGTCAGGCATAACCAAATAGCCTAATATTGAGCTAAATAATGCAGTAATTATGATCGCCAGTCCTACTATCGCAGGCTTATTTTTATAAAGTCTTAAGCGGATATAATACCCCGGGGGTTTAGAGACCTCATTAATATCACTCATCAATTATTGCTATTATTTGCGCACAGTCCTGCTTTGGTGGCAAGATAGTGATATTTCCAATATTCCGATTCCAATTTTCTGATATAGGGCTCGATTTCTTCAATTGGCGAAATATAGCATTTTATCCAACCCCTGGATAATGACTTTTCAAGAGTTAATTTTAAATCCACCTCACTCATATCTAATGATTCTGCCAAATCTTTATAAGATCGGATAAAGTACAATTCATCAAGTACATCGTATTCGGCATTTGTCATTGTTCAAACTTTATGCGACCTT
>JAUUZS010000437.1 GCA_030589835.1 Cyclobacteriaceae bacterium | reverse complement strand
ATAAACTGGATGTACGGGTTCCTGCCTTAGGAGCAGCGTATGCCCCTAGCTTTAAGGCAAAGGGCGGCACTACTGTCGGTGGTAAAGGTGGTAGGGTGACTGTCATTCCAATTGCTCCGAACTTAGAGCTTTCTGTGTATAGCGGAGGGGTATTTATCGGAACGGAAAAATTTAGGGTAAAGGCAATTCCTAAGCCGGAATTAGTGCTTACAAGCCAGGGAAAAGAAATTAACCTTAAAACAGGTGTAAAAAGTATCCCTAGAGAAATCACCCTTAAGGCAGTTCCTGATGCTGATTTCGCACAATTTTTACCCGATGACGCAATATACCGTGTCACCAAATGGGAGGTAACCCTTGCCAGAGGTGCACGAGGAATTGAAACAAAAAAAGTAACAAGTCAAAAAGCGAATCTGGCCTCATTTGTATCCAAGTTCCGGCCTGGCGATCGAATTATAGTAGAGGCAAAAGAAGTTCAGCGTATGAACTTTAAAAAAGAACGGGAACCTGTAAAAATTGGTTCAAACTCTTCAATCAAGACCGTGCCAATTAATTAAATTTATTTATCATGAAAAAAGCATTATTGAGTATTCTTATTCTATTCTTGATAGGTTTTATATCAATTGAAGTGTCTGCCCAGGAAGAGAGACTTGCTGCTAATGAAAATTCAGTGTATGCAATTCCTTTTCACGATCAGATGTACAAAAGAACCGTTTGGAGAAGGATGGATCTCAAGGAAAAGCAAAACAGGCCATTCTTTTCTACAAGCAATGAGATTACAAGAATAATGATCAGTGCTGTTAATGATGGTTTGATTTATCCTTATGAAGATGACTCTTTGAATAAAAGAATGTCAAAGGAGCAGTTCTTCGAAAACCTTAAACTACCCACCGACGAACCGGATGATTTTGGTTCTGCAGATGCCGGATTTGGAGATACTTCCGGCGGAGGATGGGGAGATGAGGAAGAGGCGGCACCAACTGTTCAGTATTATGATGCCACTCAGTTGACAATCATGAGAATTAAAGAAGACATGATATTCGACAAGGTGAGATCAAGATTATACTGGGACATTCAATCCTTTGAAATGATCATTCCTTCTACCGAAGTAGCAACAGGTATTGAAAAAACCGTCGGGGTATTTAGGTATAAAGATTTAGAGCAGCTTTTTAGAAGTATGCCGGATAGGGCAATTTGGTATAACCGACAAAATACAGCTCATCATAGAAATATGGCAGATGCCTTTTTGTTACGTTTGTTTAATGCCCGGGTGGTAAAAATAGCAAATGACCGGGACGATTGGATTCAGGATATTTCTCCTGATGCCAAATCAGCATTATATAAATCGCAACAAGAAGAATATAAGCTAATAGAATACGAACATAATCTTTGGGAGTATTAATATTAAGTATTACAGAATACATAAAAAAAGGGCTTCAGAAATGAAGCCCTTTTTTTATGTATTTCCCAAAAAGAAATAAACACTTATCCTTTTGATGAAGGATTGTTTAGTGCTTCAAAGATAATCCTAGTTCATTTAACTGATCATCTGAAACGGTTGATGGCGAATCAATCATCACATCCCTGGCAGAGTTATTTTTCGGAAATGCAATATAATCCCGTATTGAATCTGATCCACCAAACATGGCGCACAGGCGATCGAACCCGAATGCAATGCCGCCATGAGGAGGAGCGCCAAATTCAAAAGCTTCCATTAAAAAGCCGAATTGCTTTTTGGCCTCTTCATCCGTAAATCCAAGAGCCTTAAACATTTGCTGTTGCAATTCTTTGTCGTGAATCCTAATTGAACCACCACCAATTTCCACACCGTTGATTACCAAATCATAGGCATTGGCTTTTACAGAACCTGGATCTGTACTTAATTTATCCAAATCCCTGGGTTTTGGTGAGGTAAATGGATGATGCATGGCATGATATCTTTTTGATTGTTCATCCCACTCAAGTAATGGAAAATCCAGGATCCAAAGGGCTTTAAACTCATTTTTGTTTTTCAATCCCAGATCCTCACCCATTTTTAGCCTTAACTCAGAAAGGGCACCTCTTGTTTGGTTTGTTTCCCCGGACAATAGCAATAAAAGATCTCCAGGCTTTGCATTCATTTTATCTGCCCATACTTTTAAATCCTCCGGGCTAAAGAATTTGTCGACCGAAGATTTGAAAGTTCCATCTTCATTGTATTTGACATAAACCAATCCTTTTGCTCCAATTTGAGGCCTTCTTACATAATCTGTAAGAGCGTCCAATTTTTTTCTGGAATAATGCCCTGCGCCTGTAGCACATATGCCGACCACAATTTCGGCATCGTCAAATACCTTAAACCCTTTGTTTTGAGACACATCATTCAGTTCCGTAAACAACATTTCGAAGCGTGTGTCAGGTTTGTCATTGCCATAAAATTTCATGGCATGATCATAGTTCATCCTTTCAATATCTTCAATCTTGAAGTTTAAAACCTGGTCAAAAAGATATTTGATCAGACCTTCAAAGGTCTCCAGGATATCGTCTCTGGTGATAAATGACATTTCGCAATCAATCTGAGTGAATTCAGGTTGACGATCTGCTCTCAAGTCTTCATCCCTAAAGCACTTCACTATCTGAAAATACCGGTCTATTCCTGATACCATCAGCAATTGTTTGAAGGTTTGAGGGGATTGAGGTAACGCATAAAATTGACCCTCGTTCACTCTGGATGGCACAACAAAATCCCTTGCACCCTCTGGGGTTGATTTGATCAGAAACGGCGTTTCTACCTCCATAAAATTTTGTGTATCCAGAAACCGGCGGGTTTGCTGGAGCATCCGGTGCCTGAGCTCAAGATTCTTTCGAACAGGATTTCTCCGAATATCCAGATATCGATATTTCATTCTCAGTTCGTCCCCTCCATCAGTTTCATCTTCAATCGTGAAAGGAGGTGTTTTGGATGCATTTAGAACTTCAATTTTTTCTACGTATATTTCGATCTTTCCGGTAGGAATTTTATCGTTTTTAGCATATCGCTCCAGCACTGTACCCGAGGTTTGAATTACGAATTCCCTGCCGAGACTTCGCGCTACTACAAGGAGTTCTTTGGGTGTTTTACTTTCGTCAAAAACCAGTTGAGTTACTCCGTAACGGTCTCTGAGGTCGATCCAGATCATACCTCCTTTATCTCTCACTTTTTGTACCCACCCGCAAAGGGTAACGTGTGTATCTACATCATCAAAGCGTAATTCGCCGCAGTTATGAGTTCTTAGCATAATTATTTTTTTCAAATTAGTGCACAAAGGTAAAAAATGTTTTAGCAATAGACTTCAATAATCATGTGTAAATCCATCTTAAATTCATTTTTTTGGCAAAGTGATTTGAATTATTAAATAGCTTTCGTCAATTTGTGCTTCAATTTATTTTTTGAATAATCAGACCATAAAATTATGCTTAGAAGACCCAGAAGAAATCGTAAGAGTGAAGTGATTAGGGAATTAGTCGTGGAGACGAGACTCTCAAAAAGCGATTTGATTTTTCCGCTTTTTATGGTAGAAGGTGATAATATAAAGCAGGAAGTAGCAAGTATGCCAGGTATTTATCGATTTAGTGTCGATAAATTGATGGATGAAATCAGTGAATGTTCAACACTTGGAATAAAAAATGTTTGTTTGTTCCCTGCATTTGCCGAAAAATATAAAGACAAATATGCTACCATCAGTTCCGACCCCAATAATTTCTACCTTCAGGCAATAGCCAAAATAAAAAAGGACCTTCCTGAAGTGTGCATTATGACCGATGTTGCCATGGATCCTTATAGTTCTGACGGGCACGACGGAATTGTAGAAAATGGAGAGATTTTAAATGACGAAACCCTGGAGGTTTTGGGTAAAATGTCGCTGGCACAGGCACAGGCAGGAGCGGATATTATAGGGCCATCTGACATGATGGATGGGCGAGTGGAACATATTCGCGATTTGTTGGATGATGAAGGATTTAATAAGGTCTCGATCATGTCATATACGGCCAAATATGCAAGCGCCTTTTATGGCCCATTTCGTGATGCGCTCGATTCAGCCCCAAAGGCCGGCGATAAAAAGACCTACCAAATGAACCCTGCCAATGTAAAGGAAGCATTGATCGAAGCCGAACTTGATGAGATGGAAGGCGCAGATATGTTAATGGTAAAACCCGCATTGTCTTATTTAGACGTAATAAAAGAATTGAGTGATGCGAGTAATTTGCCGATTGCTGCTTACAATGTAAGTGGTGAATATGCCATGATCAAAGCGGCTGGTCAAAATGGATGGCTTGATGGAGAAAAAACCATGCTGGAGGTGTT
>JAUUZS010000496.1 GCA_030589835.1 Cyclobacteriaceae bacterium | reverse complement strand
CATCCTTTTCATTCATGATCACGCACCATGTTCCGGTAGAGTTAAGTAAAAATGGTTCGTTCATAGAAATGATGTAAGGCAGTAATGCCCCATTGGAATCGTGAATCCCTGCCGTAACGATGGTATCTTTAGATAATCCCGTCTGCTTCGCTATTTCACTTTTTATGGTGCCTATGGATTCCCATGGACTTTTAAATTTCTCAGGCAGCAAATGCCTGATCCCCAATTTATCTGCAACACCCGACCAGCAGTGATTTTTGAAATCCCATAAATAGGTATGGTTCCCAACGTAGGTCGGGTCGGCGTACACGTTACCGGTGAGCCAGTAGCCAAAAAACTGATCATAAAGCAAGAGATGTTTTGCCCTTAAAAAAGCTTCAGGGAATTTTAGCCTCGTAAAATAAATTCCTTTTGCCGGATTAATAAGCAAATTGAAGTTTGGTGTAGCGGTAGCTTTTTGCAACTCCACTGCATCGCCACATAATTCATAAAACTTAAGATGGAAATCATCACCGGGATCCGTATTGTAGGCAACTTGGGGAACAACACTTTCACCAGCATCATCAACCAGGCTGTAGGTAGCACCATGGGCAGAGGTTGAGATAACTTTGATATTATATAAGGTTGAAAAGGTAGATAGCGTTTTTAAAATCCACTTCTTCAAACTCTCCACATCGTCATACAGCACATCATCCTTTTCAATCTCAGGAATTCGAATAAATTCTTTATCCACAATCTTCAATAGATGATTATAAATCAAGATTTTCTTATGCGTTTTCCCAATATCAATAACGGCAATGTGATAGTTTTCCATAGTAATTACAGGCTAAAGGATGACGATGACATGAATACGCTATTCAAATTATTTCAGATTAGAGCAGCATCCCAAATTTATCCGCATTTTCCAGTAAATGAGTTTCCGCTTCCACAGACCACAAACCATTTTGCTTTTTACAAATCTGATCCAACTCCGCAAATAGTGGCACTTTAGTACCCTTTGCCGAGAAATCATCAATTGCTATCAAATCAAAATTGAGGTGGGTATAAATCATTTTTTTACCTCCCGGTATGGATGGCAGGTTCAAGGTTGCATCAGGAACCGAATTCAATCCGCCGATATGCGTCACCAACAGGGCAGGATTAATCAAATTATTTGACATCATATCAAGCGATTCCACCATATCATCAGTGTTGCCCCCACTTGTGCCCACAATATGGGTAAATTGATAATGTGCGTTGTAAAAATTGAATTCCGCTTTGAAGTTTGGATCAGATGGGCCTGCAAAGAAATTTAAACAGCCATCATAGGCTAAAATAGCATCTGCCTGCTCAACAACCGGCTTTACCGGTGCGAATACCAATACATCATCATACCCTTTACCATCAGTAAAGGACCTCAATTCAGCTGTTGAATCTTCAATTTTTGCTGTGTTAATATATTTTATTTCAATCCCATTTTTAGCGGCTTCCTCGACTCCAAGCAGTGCCTCGGCCCTATTCAAACGGTCATCGCTAATGTCTGTGACGACTACAAATTTCGGTTTCCGGTCACAATGCAGGATGTAATCAATCGCTGCAAGCCCCATTGGCCCGGCACCTGCAAGGATGGCCATATTGCCTCCTTCTACAATTCCCATGAGGTGCTCATAAGAGCCATTTTTTGTATGGTAGTGTGCATGGAAAGTTCCTGCCACACAGGAGTAAGGTTCACTCAAAGATGCAGGAAAGTATCCTTCCCCATCATATTCCAACAGGCAGTTCATTTCCATTACCTCATTTGGGATAATGATATAAGTAGCATCGCCTCCGATGTAATGAAACGAGTAGCCGGGAGCATCCAAACTTCCTTTATAGTTCAGAGCAGGCTGAATACTGAACTTTTTCCCGGACGAGAACTTATGCTGCCATTTTTTGCCAACCTCTAAAATTTCCCCGGCAAACTCATGGCCAATTATCACAGGTCGTTCAGCGACATCATTTGGCACACGTTTATGATCAGCACCTTGTTTCGCCGCTTTGTATGACGACATACACAAGCTGTCACTTACCACTTTTGCCAATATTTCATCATCACCTAGGGGCGGAAGTTCAAACTCATCTAGTCTCAGGTCGTCTTTGCCGTATAGTCTTATTGCTTTTGTTTTCATGTTTTTTTAGTTTCTTGGTTCTTGGGACTAGGTACTGGGTACTAATCCCGAATAAATTATCTATTTTCAATTGATTGGATAAACTTGTTGATCATTTTACCTAAATATCATATAATCATCATAAATAAAATCAAATTCTTTTAAATAAGTAATACCAAGCTCCTAACGCCCAGAACCTAGCTCCTAGCGCCCAGTACCCGATACCTAGCTCCCAGAACCTAGTACCCGATACCTGGCTCCTAGCTTAACATCACCTGCCCACCTGTTACCGGCACGGCTTGTCCTGTTTCATATTTTTGATCGATGATATATGCAATTGCTTTCATCACATCTTCAGGCTGACAACCCCGATTCATGGGCACTTTGCTTTCATAGGATCGCTTTACGTCCTCTACAGTTAAGGCATCTGGGACTTTTCCAGCTTGTAAATACTGCGCAAATAATCCTTTTTCAGGATCAGACCATAATGGCCCTTCAAAGAAATTTCCCGGGCAGACTGCATTTACCTTGATGTTCCACGACACCAATTCCAACGCGAATGATTGCGCCAAACCGATCCCTCCAAACTTACCACCGGCATAGGCGAAATTCTTGTTGCTACCTACTAAACCGGATTTGCTATTTATTTGGATTATATCCATGAAAAGATCAGGATTCGATTCGAACTGAAGTTTCATGGGCTCCATGAAGTATTTCGTGCAGAGATAAAAACCTTTATAGTTTACTTCCGTCACCAGGTCAAAATCTTTTTCCTCCAACTCATGCAAAGGCCCCGCCCTCAAAACCCCGGCGTTGGAAATCAGCAAATCCACTCCGCCAAATGATTTTACTACATCCTTTACGGCTGCTTTGAGTTCTCCACTTTTCGTGATATTGGCTTTGGCAAATACCACTTTGCCGGCATAGCCCTTTGCCTCAAATTCAGCTACTGCTTGCTTTCCAACTTCCTCATTCACGTCAATGACCTGAACATAAGCGCCTTGCTTCAACAGACCTTCCACTATGCCCTTTCCAAATCCCTGGGCGCCTCCTGTGACGACAGCAATTTTATTTTCTATTGTAGCAGAAGCTGCTCCTTTGTCGATCAAACCTTTACGATAAGACTCCACTTCCCACTCTTCAATGAATTTCACATCGACTTCGTTCATGGCATTGGGGCCGCCAAAATTCAATGAATAGTGCGCTATTTTTAAAATATCTTCAAAAACATCGAGTGCGACTTCAGCAGCCTGGATATTATCCCCGGGTGCAAAAACACCCAATCCCCGGATTACCACAATTTTAGGGTCATAACCCGAATTCGCTCTGAATTGAGCAAGTGTGGTTTTAAAATTTTCAAGCGTCTCGTTTGAATTCCCAACCTCTTCAACGATCAATGGTCTTGGCCCACAGAACACAATTCCATCCGGAGTGAATGGATTGAGCAAGTGACCCATTTTCTCATCGCTTTTCAGGAAGGAGTCAATTAGCGTATTGTTTCTCAATTTGCCTACTTTCAACTTATTTATAGATAATGCTGCCCGTATTGCAGGTATTACCTCAGTGATATTGGCATCAGTTGGCAAGGACTCAATTTCGATTGTATTGCTTATATTTTTATTGATTTCCTTTATAATCCAATCATACTTTTCTTTT
>JAUUZS010000390.1 GCA_030589835.1 Cyclobacteriaceae bacterium | reverse complement strand
GGAATATTCATTTTCGATACTCCCATCTACATTCTTTAAATTAACATCAGATGCCCTTTTGATTTCCTGTGAAAAGCTATTGACACTTATTGAAAGAATTATTAAGAATACCAATCGGATTATCTTCATAAATTTTAGGCCAAACCTCGACTAAAGTATAGTTGCAATTTCGGATTATTGATTGGCATTTTGGTAATTTGTATTAAAAAAAATACTCAATTTTATATGCTCAAAAATGCTAACAGGAGTCACGTTTTGCTGTTTTTTTGTAAAAAACATTTCAAATATAAGTATAAGTAATTGATAATCAGGTAAATTAACATAAATCTATTAGTTGGATTTTAATTGAATTAGTCGAATTGAAGATCAATCTCATACATTATAATTCAGGATATGTTGCTATAATTATTCTCGGATTCATTCACCTTAAAGCTTTAGAATCGTATATTTGCAGCAATTTTTTTATAAGCAATTACAAGCATTTATTATGAATAAAAATATGGTAAACAAGGCAGCGGATAATATGAGGATTTTGTCTGCGGCGATGGTCGAAAAAGCTAAATCCGGGCATCCCGGAGGAGCCATGGGTGGTGCTGATTTTGCACATACCCTTTATGCGGATTTTATAAATTTCGACCCGACTGATATGTCATGGGCAAACAGGGATCGGTTTTTTCTTGATCCGGGTCACATGTCTCCTATGTTGTATTCCATTTTGGCTTTAGTGGGAACTTACTCCACAGAAGACCTTTCGAATTTCCGACAGTGGGGAAGCGCAACCCCCGGGCACCCCGAATTGGATACGGATAAGGGTATTGAAAATACTTCCGGGCCATTGGGTCAGGGACATACCATGGCAGTTGGAGCTGCAATCACTGAGCGATTTTTAGTAGCACGTTTTGGCGAATGGATGGCACATAAAACGTATACCTTCATTTCGGACGGCGGGGTTCAGGAAGAAATTTCTCAAGGGGCAGGAAGAATAGCAGGCTACCTGGGTTTAGGTAATCTGATTATGTTTTACGATTCCAATGACATACAGTTATCAACAGAAACGGATGCGGTAACCAAAGAGGATACCGCAGCAAAATATAAAGCATGGGGTTGGGAAGTGGTGACCATTGATGGAAATAATGCCGAAGAAATCAGCGATGCCCTGACGAAAGCACATGCGCAAAGTGACAAGCCATTCCTGATTATTGGAAAGACTATCATGGGTAAAGGTGCAGTTACGGATGACGGATCAAATTTTGAAGGTCAGTGTTCCACACATGGCATGCCACTGACCAATGCTGGAGCATCTTTTGCGAAATCCATTGAAAACCTTGGAGGGGATGCGGAAGATCCATTTGTGATTTTTGACGATGTGGAATCGTATTGGGCTGACATCAGAAAGAAAAAACAAGCTGCGGCAGCTGCTAAAAAAGCGGAACAGAAAATATGGGAAAAAGCAAATCCTGAGTTGTCAGCGAAGTTGAATATATTCCTTAGCGGTGCAGCGCCAAAGATTAATTATGCAGAGATTGTTCAAAAAGCAAATTCTGCAACTCGCGGAGCTTCAGCAACTGTATTGACCTATTATGCTGAGCATGTTGAAAATATGATTGTCGCCTCAGCCGATCTTTCGAATAGCGATAAGACCGATGGATTCCTAAAGAAAACGACTCAGTTTAAAAAGGGAGATTTTTCAGGCGCCTTTTTACAAGCGGGAGTAAGCGAATTGACCATGGCTTCAATAGCAAATGGAATGGCTCTGCATGGAGGTGTTATCCCGGTGTGTGGTACTTTCTTTGTGTTTTCTGATTATATGAAGCCCGCAGCAAGAATGGCTGCCCTTATGAAATTACCTGTGAAATACGTATGGACACACGATGCTTTCAGAGTAGGAGAGGATGGCCCAACGCACCAGCCAATTGAGCAGGAAGCGCAAATTCGACTGTTGGAGCAACTGAAAAATCATGACGGCAGAAACAGCATGGTGGTTTTAAGGCCTGCTGACGGAGTAGAAACCACAGTGAGTTGGAAATTGGCCTTAGAAAATACATCCAGCCCAACGGCATTATTGCTTTCGAGGCAAAATATCGCCGATATCCCTGCATTGCCAGGATCCGGCAGATACCAGGATGCACTGGATTCTGGTAAAGGCGCTTATGTGGTAAAGGCCGCAGATGGTGATCCAGATGTAGTATTGGTGGCCAATGGTTCGGAAGTGGCCACCTTATTTGATGGAGCGGAAAAGCTTGAGCAGGAAAAAGGATTGAAAGTACAAATCGTATCGGCTCCTTCTGAAGGGTTATTTAGAAATCAGAATTCTGCCTATCAGGAAGAGGTGCTTCCCGCTAACAAGCCAACTTTTGGACTTACTGCCGGTCTGCCTGTAACTTTGCAAGGTTTAGTTGGAAGAAAAGGTAAAGTATTTGGATTGGAGCATTTCGGATTTTCTGCCCCTTACGCCATACTGGATAAGAAATTTGGCTTTACGGCCGAAAATGTCTTTGACCAGGTTGTAAGCTATTTGGAAGAGTATAAATAATTTAGCTATTATCTAAGTAAAAAGCCCCGGATGACGGGGCTTTTTTGTTTCAGATTTGATTAATTGAAATCTGTCTATAAATTTTCAGATCTATTTTACTAAGGCCAATGCTTTTTTGTTCAGATAAATATGTCCCCAATGGTTAACGACCATATTGAACATATCAAATTCCGCTATGCTGTGTACATGGTGGCCTCATTTGTATCCATTCTCTGGATCATAAAAGCCGTTGAGTTGGCAGGGGATTTTAGCTTTTCTAGCCTGGGTATCTTGCCAAGAACGCTGAGAGGGATCATTGGCATTATTACCGGCCCATTGATTCACGGCGATATTTTTCATCTTATATCCAATAGTGTTCCGCTTTTTTTGTTGGGTATACTACTATTCTATTTTTATAATCGTATTGCAGTTGAAATTTTCATATGGATATACCTGGTTTCTGGGTTTTGGACATGGATGTTAGCACGTAATGCCTATCATATCGGAGCAAGCGGTATTGTATATGGCATGGTTTCCTTTTTGTTTTTCAGTGGTATTATTCGAAAAAACAAGCAGCTCATGACGGTTTCAGGAATTATCATTTTATTATATGGAGGATTCCTATACGGAATATTTCCGGATTTTGTAGAGGAAGATGTGAGTTGGGAGTCACACGCCTTGGGTGCCCTGGTTGGAGTTTTATTGGCAATTGTATTTCGGAAAACTAAAATTGATTTCGATCAGAATAATCCGGATGAAGATCTGCCGGATGAAGATAAGAAAGAAACCCATTTCCACCATACGGGCAGCACGGAATATATGGAGATCAAATACACCTATAAACCAAAGGGCAAAGACCAATAGCATATTTAGCAGGGAATGGATTGAAAGTAATTTTTCTGCTATTTGTATTCTGATCAGCGATTACTTCTAATGAATCTCAATAATCTGAATATTCAGTTGGGTATAGCAACATGATGTCAGCATGGGAGACATTATTCTCGTATTTTGACATGGCAATCAAATTCTTCCATTCAGGTGCGTCCACAAATGCATCCCAATGAGCATCCCGACTGATTTCGTTTGCAAAGGTGGTCATATACATCAGGTTGGGCATCTTGGACCCCGAAATAACTTCCCCATAAAAGACCGCATTGAATTCAAGTCGCTCAAACAGCTTCACTTCCCCGCCCGCATTGAACATATCGACTTTGTTTTTGTAATAGGCCTCAGAAGGGGACTCGTAACTTCGCAATTCATAAATGCGCTCCGATCTTGGCCCTTCTAATTTCGGGATTTGCATTACCGGCATATCTACAAACGCCTTCAATAATACGGATTCAATCCGGCGATACGGTGGATGTTCATGCGAAGCATTAATATATGCACTACCTGCGGCCAAATACGCTTCGTCTTTACTAAGTTCTTCTTCCAGCAAAAGAAATTGTGAAATAGAAGAAAATGGAATGAGCACCCAGGTCTTTTTTGTTGAATCTTCCTCATTTGGTCGTGTCTTGAATACACCAATTTGCTTAATCCCACCTTTTTTTAATCCAGGAAGATAGGCTTCTTTAAGATAGTTGTCCGTGGTAAGTGCCTGCTCGTCCGTATCAAAGGTATAGGTAAGGAGCTGATAGAATTCCCTGGATTGCGCTTCAGGGGAGGCATCTGTGTTTGTATTATTGGGGTTCATCTTGTTGCAACTTAAAGCACTCAAGACAACAAACATTAATAATATATTTTTGGTCACTTTCATTTTTTTATATTCTGATGATACTTTTTGTGACTGTTAAATTTTTGTATAAATAGTACACAATTGGACTGATTACATGCTAAATATAGCAATAATTGCCGAGATTTGAATTGAAATAATTTCAACAATTAAAAGCTTATTTTTTACCCATTCCAATATCACATCTCCTTTGTATTCCGTACAAGATTTTTGAATAAACATTTACTGGAGATGCGCTAAATGCGGATTTGAGGCTAAAAAAAAGAGCCGCCATTTTTAGGGCGACTCCGGATATTAATTCTATAATTATTTATCTTACCAGTTACCAAGTCCTGAATGGTCTGGGCTGATGTATTGTAATCCATGTATTCCAGCACATGGATCGTTGCTTACCTCCTGGATTACAGCAAAAGCTCCCCATATAACAGCTCCGATCTCAACACCATCTACGTTAATCCATTTTCCATCATCTACGTATGCATCTGCTGGTGCAGCAACAAT
>JAUUZS010000275.1 GCA_030589835.1 Cyclobacteriaceae bacterium | reverse complement strand
TCATTGATTTTGATATCAAGGTTGTCGGATCGGAGTATTTACGAATTCAAAAGGAGAATGCAATTGCAAATAAAGAAGCGCTGGATACTCAGTTGAGTTCTACAGAATTTTGCGCTATTCCAGGTGGTCGTGGCGGCAACTTTAAGTGGCCCTCACTCTTAGAGCTTCACAAAAAACTTTTTGGTGAAGGATTCGGAGATGCCCATGATGCGGCTTATGATGTGGCTGCAAATGCAAAGTGTTATTTTGGCTTGCTTTCCCACAAGGTAGTAATGCCTGCTGATGACACGCCTCTTGAAGAAATTGAATATGAGGAACCAAAACTTTCAGCAGCTAACTTCACTAAAAAAGATCATTCCAATGTAAAATTTGTTGACGATGCTGTAGTGCATCGCGAAGTAACCACTCCATTTTGTCACCTCCATTTGCATTCACAGTTTTCTGTGTTGCAAGCTACTCCCGATATCAAAAGCATCGTAGGCAAGGCTAAAGAATACAACATGCCTGCCGTCGCGTTGACCGATTTGGGAAATATGTATGGCGCCTTCAAGTTTGTCAGGGAAGCATTGGCTCATGAAGTAAAGCCAATCCTTGGCTGTGAGTTTTTTGTTGCTGAAGAACGCTTGAAATTAAAGTTTACCAAGGACAATCCTGATAAAAGATTTAACCAGGTATTACTCGCAAAAAACAAGGACGGATATCTCAACCTGGCAAAGCTGAGCTCATTCGGATATACAGAAGGTTTGTATGGACTATACCCTAGAATTGATAAAGATCTTATAAACCAATATTCCGAACACTTAATTGCGTTATCCGGCGGCTTAGCAGGAGAGATCCCCAATCTGATATTAAATGTCGGTGAACACCAGGCAGAGGATGCGTTGAAATGGTGGGTGCAAACCTTTGGTGAGGATTTCTATATAGAATTGCTGCGTCATGGATTGGAGGAAAACAATCGTGTAAATGAGGTACTGCTGAGATTTGCAGAAAAGTATGATGTGAAAGTTATTGCCTCCAATAATGTATATTATATTGATCAAAGCAATGCCAATGCACATGATATCTTATTGTGTGTAAAAGAAAATGAATTGCAATCTACGCCAATCGGCAGAGGGCGTGGACTTAGGTATGGCTTTCCAAACCAGGAGTTTTATTTCAAGTCTCAGGAGGAGATGAAAGATCTTTTCAAGGATCTTCCGGAATCGATTGAGAACATCAATGAAATTGTAAATAAAATTGAATCCTTTGAGTTGGATCGCGATGTCCTTTTACCTGCCTTTGATATTCCAGAAGGATTTGAGACTGAGGATGATTATTTAAAGCATCTTAGCTACGAAGGTGCAAAAAGAAGATATACTGAAATAACTCCAGAAATAAAGGAGCGCCTGGATTTTGAATTAGAAACAATTAAAAATACGGGATATCCGGGGTATTTTCTTATCGTTCAGGACTTTACTTCTGAAGCCAAGAGAATTGGTGTCTCGGTTGGACCTGGTAGAGGATCCGCAGCCGGATCAGCAGTAGCCTATTGCATTGGCATCACCAATGTTGATCCTATCGCTTATAACCTGCTGTTTGAGCGGTTTTTAAATCCGGACAGGGTATCGCTTCCTGATATAGATATTGATTTTGACGATGAAGGTCGTGGAAAAATCATTGATTATGTGGTGAAAAAATATGGCCGAAACCAGGTTGCACAGATCATCACCTATGGCACTATGGCAGCAAAGTCCTCCATTCGGGATTGCGCCAGGGTAATGGAATTGCCACTTTCTGATGCAAATAATCTAGCCAAGCTCGTTCCGGATAAGCCTGGGACCAATCTGACAAAAGCATTTGAGGAAGTGCCTGAGCTGGAAGAAATAAGTAAACGACAAACCAAGGAGGGAGATGTACTAAAACAAGCTAAAGTATTAGAGGGCTCCGTTCGAAATACCGGAACTCATGCATGTGGCGTGATCATTACACCAGACGATATCACGAAATTTGTTCCCATCTGCGTTTCAAAAGATTCTAAGCTGTATGTAACTCAGTTTGACAACAGTGTCGTCGAGAATGCTGGTATGCTTAAGATGGACTTTCTTGGCCTGAAGACGCTTTCTGTCATTAAAACAGCGCTGAGAAATATTAAAAAGCGGCATGGTAAAACGATAGATATTGATGCGATTCCTCTGGATGATGAAAAAACATTTGAATTGTACCAAAAAGGACATACAAATGGCACGTTCCAATTCGAAAGCCCAGAGATGCAAAAGCACCTCAGGTCACTAAAACCAGATAAATTTGCAGACCTTATCGCTATGAATGCGCTATATCGACCGGGGCCAATGGAGTATATTCCCGATTTCATCAAGAGGAAGCTGGGAGAGGAAGAGATCACCTATGATATTCCTGCTATGGAAGAATATCTGGCGGAGACCTATGGTATTACGGTATATCAGGAGCAGGTGATGTTGCTTTCTCAGAAACTCGCGAACTTCTCAAAAGGCGATGCGGATGTCCTCAGAAAAGCCATGGGGAAAAAAATGTTGGCGCTACTGGAAAAGTTAAAACCCAAGTTTTTGGAAGGCTGCGAAACAAATGGGCATGATGTAACTGTAGCAGAAAAAGTATGGACAGATTGGAAAGCATTTGCGGAATATGCTTTTAATAAATCACACTCTACCTGCTATTCTATAATTGCATATCAAACAGCCTACCTGAAAGCACATTACCCTGCAGATTATATGGCTTCTGTGTTAACCCATAACCAAAACCAAATTGATAAGGTCACATTCTTTATGGAAGAATGTCGCCATCAGGGGATCAAGGTTTTGGGGCCGAATATCAATGAATCAGGACTGAATTTTGAGGTAAACAAAAATGGTGAGATTCGTTTTGGTATGGGAGCTATAAAAGGTGCTGGTGAAGCCGCTGTTCAGGCAATTATACAAGAAAGAGAAGAAGGGGCTTATACGGACATCTTTAACTTTTCCACACGGGTTAATCTGCGGGCAGTAAATAAAAAGACATTTGAGTGTATGGCCATGTCGGGAACATTTGATTGTTTCGAAGCATACCACAGAAGACAGTTTCTGTATGAGCCTGAAAATGACATGAACCTCATAGAGAAGGCAATCAAGTACGGAAATAAAGAACAATCTGAAAGAAATTCC
The DNA here is from genome assembly GCA_030589835.1 of Cyclobacteriaceae bacterium. Next base: position 3,001 of record JAUUZS010000275.1, on the reverse strand, counting down.
TCTCAGCAAAGTTTATTTGGAGGAGATGGTGGAATACAAATCCCAGTACCTAAAGTTCCAAACTGTGAACCCTATGGAGAATTGGAGAAATTGAAAATTGAAAAGGAGGTTGTGGGATTTTATATTTCTGGCCATCCCCTGGATCAGTTTAAGTTTGAGATTCGATCATTCGCAAAAAACAAATTCACCGACTTGCAGGATTTGGAAAAAAGAATGGGAACAGAGCTAACCCTAGCAGGAATCGTCACGGAAGTTGCACATAAGACAACAAAGACCGGGAAACCATTCGGCATCCTGACCATTGAAGGCTATGATGACAACCATACGTTTTACCTTTTTTCCGATGACTATATTAGGTTTAAAGAATTTATGGTAAATGGATGGTTTTTATATATCAAAGGAGTGATCACAACAAAACAATGGGGCGATAAAAGAGCAGAATTCAAGATTGGCAGCATCCAATTGCTCAGCGAAATCAGGGAAAAACTCAGTAAAACAGTGCAGGTAAATTTAAAGCCAGGTAACGTAAGCAATTTGATCATCAATCAAATTGAAGAAATCCTGGCACAGCATCCGGGGAGGTGTTCATTTAACATAAGCCTTGTAGAAGAAAGTGAGAACATCTCTGTGGATTTATTATCAAGAAAATTTATGGTAAATCCAACTGATGAGCTTTTAAAATCGCTGGAAGCCATTCCTGAGATTCAGTACAAAGTGAATTCTTAGGGTCTGCCAAATTGTCCAGATAAACGGATGGAATAATTCGCATATTGTCGGATTAATAACATTATTGCATAACTTCAGTGACAATTCGACCTGAAATTCGTTTTAGTACTATATTTGTTAAAAATTGAAATTCAAAGATTATTAATATATAAGATTATGGCAAAACCAATTGAAATTACAGATTCAAATTATAGTGAAATATTGGCATCAGATCAGCCTGTGCTTGTTGATTTTTGGGCAGAATGGTGCGGCCCGTGTAAAATGATTGGCCCTGTTGTGGAGCAATTAGCAAATGAATATGATGGCAAAGCAGTTATTGCCAAAGTAGATGTGGATTCAAATCCGGAAGTCTCCGCCAAATTTGGAATACGAAGTATCCCTACGTTATTGATATTTAAAAATAATGAAATAGTCGATAAACAAATTGGCGCTGTATCAAAAGCAATTTTGGCGAAGAAATTAGACGCACAAGTAAATTAATAAACTTTAACCGTTTGTTTTTTAGCTTTTAAGTGGCTTATCATCTCCCTGGTCATATCATCGAGATCGTAAGCCACTTTCCATTTCCAGTCATCTCTGGCTTCAGAATCATCAATGCTATTCGGCCATGAGGCAGCAATTTCCTGCCTGAAATCCGGTTTATAATCCGCAGAAAAACCTGGGATTGATTTTTTAATACTTTCCGTAATTTCTTCAGGCGTAAAATTAATCCCTGCTAAATTATAACTTGTATGCACTCTCAAATCTTTCTGGTCAGCCTGCATCAACTCGATTGTTGCTCGAACAGCATCTGGCATAAACATCATCGGAAGCATAGCATCAGCAGCTAGTGGTGAAGTAAACCTGCCCGTTTTCAAGGCTTCATGATAAATCTCAACGGCATAATCTGTAGTACCACCACCAGGAAGAGATTTGTATCCAATCAAGCCGGGGTATCTTAAACTTCTGACGTCCAAACCAAATTTTTCAGTGTAGTAAGCGCAAAGCTTTTCTCCGGCAACTTTGGTAATCCCATATATCGTATTGGGATTCATTATCGTATTTTGCGGGGTATTATTCTTAGGTGTGTCAGGTCCAAATACAGCAATGGAACTTGGCCAGAAAATTTTCTTAAGATTTTGCTCCTTAGCGAGATTCAACACATTTAACAATCCATCCATATTTATCTTCCAGGCAAGGTCTGGGGTTTTCTCAGCATTCGCAGAGAGAATGGCAGCCAGATGATAGATTTGCGTAATTTTGTTTTTTCTGCATATCTCCTTTAGCGCATTTTTATCAAGTACATCAAGTGTTTGAAAATTTTCCTCAAAATTATTGGTTATAGGGGGATGAATATCTGTTGCTATTACATTTTTTATTCCATATAGCTTTTGCAATTCCGTGACTAATTCTGTTCCCAATTGCCCTAGTGCACCCGTAACTAATACCCGTTCCATATTTATCTTTTATACTAAATAAGACTGAAAGTCTTGATAAAAAGTTTTATTCCACGAAGAAATGTAAATTTAACTGTTTTTCATGAAATTATATGTATATGCTAATATATAAGTCATTAAATGAAATATATTCAATAAAAACACATATTTTTAAGTTATATTGCAATTTCAAAGGCAAATTATAATTGGCATAAGTGTCAAATTGAGGAAAGATATTTTTACATTATATAATATGGAAAAAGATATTTTTGCCTACGATATGAATGCTAAAATATATGTTTTTCTACTAAAATGATTTTACCATGTACGATACGCTAAAACCTGAACTTCAAAAAGAGCTGGAAAATATTAAACAAGCCGGTTTATATAAAAATGAACGCGTGATAACCACCCCTCAGGGAGCTGAAATAAAAACAAGTGATGGAAATGAAGTAATTAATTTTTGTGCCAACAATTACCTTGGGCTTTCCGCCCATCCAAAAGTAATAGAAGCAGCAAAAAAAGCCATCGATAGTCATGGATTTGGGATGTCATCCGTACGATTTATTTGCGGAACTCAGGATATTCACAAAAAGCTTGAGCAGAAAATATCTGAATTTCTCCATACCGAAGATACTATTCTTTATGCAGCAGCTTTTGATGCAAACGGAGGTGTTTTCGAACCATTACTTGGACAAGACAGCGCAATTATTTCTGATGAATTAAATCATGCTTCGATTATAGATGGAGTTCGCTTGTGCAAGGCACAGCGGTATCGCTATAAGAATAACGATATGGCAGACCTGGAAGAAAAACTAAAAGAGGCCGCCAACTTAAAACATAGAATCATTGTAACAGAT
>JAUUZS010000430.1 GCA_030589835.1 Cyclobacteriaceae bacterium | reverse complement strand
TGATTCAAGGCCGGGCAACAATTTGAGTGCACGGAATTTTAACAATTGAAAGCAAAACCCTTGCATTTAAAAAGTCGACTCTTGTTAATAATTGTTGTTGTATATGAATCAGAAGCGCTTTTATCATCCAATTAGTTTATAAGCAGGCCCTAAATAAATCGACCCAATCCCTTCAAACTTTAGTTCACTCTAAACTCTTAACTCCAAACTCTTTCCATCTACATCCCCAACTGATCCAGAATAGTTTCTATTTCATCCATTACTTTGTTCATCTTGCTTATGGTAAGATCAAAGGGCTGGGAACTGCTCATATCTGCACCGGTTTCCTTCAGCAGATCAATCGGATATTTCGATCCTCCGGAAGAAAGGAAATTGATGAATTTATTTGTAGTGGCCTTATTGCCTGCCAACACTTTTTCGGATAATGCCTGTGAAGCAGTAAAGGACGTGGCATATTGATACACATAAAAGTTATAATAGAAATGGGGGATGTAGGACCATTCCGACTTGATGTAATCGTCAACGATACAAATTCCCTTGTCATGGCCATAATATTTCCTGGTCAGATCAAGATAAATCTCGTGAAACTTATCGCCGGTCAGTGCTTCTCCTTTTTCTGCCAGCTCATGAATTTGGAGTTCAAACTCCGCAAATTGTGTTTGCCGGAACAAAGTTCCTTTGGCACCTTCCAGCCATGAGCCAAGAATCGAAAGCCTGGTCTTATCGTCTTTGATTTCATCGAGCATATAGTTGTTTAACAAGGCCTCATTGAAGGTAGAGGCCACCTCGGCAACAAAAATAGAATAGTCCGCCAAAGGGTATGGTTGCTGTTTATTGGAAAGATAGCTTTGCATGGTATGCCCCAACTCATGGGCCAGGGTGCTCATATCATTGTATTTTCCATTGTAGTTCATCAGGATATAAGGATGCACATCGTAGACAGATCCTGCCGAATAAGCTCCTGACCGTTTGCCTTCATTCGGATACATATCTATCCACCGTTCGTTGAAAGCGCGTGTGATGACATCGGTATATTTTTTCCCTAAAGGAGCCAGTGCTGCTTCGATTTTTTGCTGGGATTCCTCGACGGTAAAATCAAGATCTACCTCCTCCAGCAAGGGGGCATACAAATCGTAATAATGTAATTCATCCAGTTTCAGAATTCTTTTTCTCAAGCTCAAATACCGATGAAAAGTCCCCAGGTTTGCATTTACATTATCAATCAATCCATGATATACTTCTGTAGGAATATTATTTCTGTCTAATGCACTCTCCAAAGAACTGCCATACTTCCTGACATTTTTATAAAATATGTTCTTCTTTACTTCACCGGAAAGCTGTGCGCCAAATGTTCCTTTATACTTGTCAAGGTTGCTAAAATATGTGTCGAATACCAGAGCCCTGTCGTTCCTGTTGGTAAGTGAGCGGCTGAGGGCAAAATTGGTTTTGTTTAGTTCCACTTCCCTGCCATCCCTTAAGGTAACCGTTGGGTTGGGGAACTCGGCATTTGAAAAGATCGAATATATGGTTTGGTTGTTTCCTGCGATCAGGCCAGACTCAGCTATAATTTTCTCCTCTCCTGCGGTTCCGGTATGTGCCTGGGTGCGCAGGATATCATTCAAATAATGTGTATAGACCTTCAGTTTTTTATTTTGTTGGATAAACCCTTCCACTTGCTCCTTTTCCATCGCAAGGATCTCCGGCTCAATAAATGCACTTGCTGAGCCGAATTTTGAATAAATCTGCTGCATCTCCTGTTTCATCCCCTGAAAATGAGATACACGGGTATCCTGGTCGGAATGCATCGAAGCATAGGCATGAAGCCTGCCTAGCGCTTTCGAAATCTCCGTTACCGTCTCCAGGCAAGCTGATAATGAAGAAGCAGAGGTTCCCAATTCTCCTTTGAAAGCCTCGATTTCTGCCAATCTGTTTATAATTTTTTCCTTGCCTTCCTGCCAAGTCGCTTCATCTGCAAACAAATCTTCCAGATTCCATTTGTATTTGGCATCCAGCTCATCACGAACCTTCATTTGCCCCTGGGAGGTTTCTACATTAAGCATCATCCCTATCATACTCATCATTATCATTACACATTTTTTCATTCTTCCAGTCATTAAAAAAACACATTTCAAAATGCAAAAGTACAATGCTTAAGGATAAGCTTCAATATTTAAGGACAGAAGAATTCAGATTTATGTTCTGATATCCGTCAAGGAGGTCACCTAATCATCATGCTTCGTTTGGTGCGAAAGGAGCTGGGAGCAAACCTTTCGGCAGGCAGTAGGAGATTCCAAAAAAAGATGGGAACAAGGTAGAATATCTTTCTTCACTGCCACATAGCTTTATGAGCCGCATTACAAATCGGAGTAGGATCGGCCATAAAACATTGGGATGGGAAGCGATTATATGGATTTCAGGATTTATTGTCTTTCATTCGCTTTCTTTCTAACTTGCTATGACAATGCTTCAATAAATCTCAAAGCATATAGACCATAGCACAACAACTTTTAACTACAAACCCTAAGTCATGACACCCATAAAAAAAATAAATCGCCGACAGTTTATCAATTCTGCAGCAGCTACCACTGCCACCATCTCAATCGTGCCCAGACATGTATTGGGAGGTGCCGGTTATGTTGCCCCTTCAGATAAAATTACGGTGGCCAATATCGGCTGTGGTACACAAGGTCTTCGCGAGATGTCCGGTATGCTGGAGAATAAGGACATCCAGGTGGTGTCGGTTTGTGATGTCAATAAATTCACTACCAATTACCTGGATTGGTCTCCCAATGGAATCCGAAATGGAATCCGACGTACGCTGAAAAATCCGAATTGGGGATCGAATTATACAGGAATCCCAGGGGGTAGAGATATAGGAAAAGAATATGTGGAAAGTTACTATTCCAAAAATAAACCTTCAGGTCAATACAAAGGAATTAGTTCATATGAAGACTATCGCGAATTACTTGAAAAGGAAGATGATATTGATGCTGTAAAAATCATGACACCAGATCATCATCATGCCTACCTTGCGATTGCCGCAATTAAAAAAGGAAAGCATGTGATTACGCACAAACCGATTGCTAACCGAATGTCGGAAGGAAAACTTGTAATAGAAGCTGCCAAAAAATCGGATGTGAAGACCTTTCTACTTGCATGGAGCGAAAGGCCAGAATATGACCTGATATTAAAATGGATCAATGATGGAGTAATCGGTGAATTGAAAGAAATTCACAATTGGTCGTACAGGCCAGTCTGGGAACAATGGCCATCAAAACCCAGGGACACACCACCAATTCCACAAGGTTTCAACTGGGATTTATGGCTTGGACCTGTTCCTGATATGCCATATCATCCAAATTATACACATAACGTATTCCGGGGATGGTACGATTTCGGAGGAGGTAGCATTGCCGACATGGGGCATTACAGCCTTTTCCCTTTATTCAGAACTTTTGGTATTAATACACCCCCCGTTACTGCTAAGGCATATGGCACAACTCACCGTTATGTAGATGGAAATACCTATAAATGGCTTGAAAATGATGTTTCCTTTCCAGAGTCATGTCTGGTTCAGTTAAAATTTCCCAAACAGAAGTCTCTGCCAGCTTTTGATCTATACTGGTATGACGGAGGGATGAAACCATTTATTCCAGATGAGTTGGAGGAAGACCAACAAGATATCCCAAATGAAGGGATGATGTTTGTAGGTGATAAAGGTCGGATCATCGGTGGATTTTTAGGAGAAAAACCCAGGATTATTCCCGACCGAAAGATGAAAGAATACTCCGGAGAAAAAGTGCTGCCTGAAAGAGAACGTCAAAGGCGATCCGATACCTGGGCTACAGCGATAAAGGAGAATAAAGAATCCCCTGGCAGTTTTATTTATGCAGGGCCAGTCACTGAGACGATTAATTTGGCAGCAGTAGCTTTACGCTCCGGCAAAAGGATTGAATATGATTCAGTTAATATGAAGATCACCAACGACGAAGAAGCAAATAAATATTTGACAAGGGAATACCGAAAGGGGTGGGAGTTGTAGGAGATTGATTAGAGATTGAAGAGATTGATAGAAGATTGATAAAAAGTTGAGGGGATATTGGTGGAAGATTGATAAAAGGTTGAATGGATTGATTTGTGAACCTCAGGGTTGCCATGAGCTACACCTTGAAAAATATTCGATGAAAATGAATGGTGTTTCAAGCCTTAACTTGACATTATTCTAATCAATATTTCTGATAACATTTATTTATATTACCGAGAAATAAGGAATATCCATATTCAATTTTAATCTTTTTTTCACTGCGAGTTATCACATTTTTTTAAACGCACACATTTCAATGACGTTATTTGTTCCGTCATTCAGAGGGAGGTATCGACCGATGAATCTTTTTGAAATGTCATT
>JAUUZS010000063.1 GCA_030589835.1 Cyclobacteriaceae bacterium | reverse complement strand
GTAGCATCCTTCAAGTATTTATCATCAGATTTCCAAACGGTCCCTGAAGGAACAACTCCCTGGTCAGAATTTACCGTATTAGTATTGTACGAGTTGTCTAAGAAAGGCAATCCGTTTGCATCTGTTTGGAACGAGTTTACGAAATCCTGAGTAGGGTTGAAAAATCCACAACAGCCTCCTGGAGATCCTCCTCCACCTTTATATGGGAAGTTCAATACTTCACCATTTCCAGCGTTATTTCCACCGGAACCATCATTTACAGAATACTGTACCGTGTAGATCGACTCTACTCCATTCCTGTATTCAGTATCAAATATGTCACCATATTTAGCTTCCAAACCTGCATTCTGACCTGCAGGATTTGTACCACTGGTAACGACAGTATTCAGTAATCCTCTAGCAGCAGCATAGTCACCGTTCATTTGCATTAGTGCTTTTGCCAACAATACTTGTGAAACAGTCTTATTGAATCTGCCTACCTGACCCATATCGTTATCAAGTAACGTACCTTCTGTAAGATCTGCAATAATGCTTGCTCTTACATCTTCCGTATTGGTCAATGTAGCCTGGTCTGTAGTTTCGTCTACATAAGGAATGCCTGTATTGGTAGACATGTCTGCCCATAATCTCCATGCTTCAAAGTGGTAATATCCACGTAGAGCTCTTGATTGCCTTATGAATGATACGGCTTGGTCAGAAGTAATCGTTCCTTGTTCCTCCGCTGCCCTAGCTGTGTTTATTGTCGAATTACAACGTGACACACCTTCATAAAGAGCTCTCCATTTCACATTCAGGTAACCATTTGAAGGTGATTCAGAGTATGTTTGAAGCGGGTTAATTTCTGGTTGATCACCAGAGTCAGTTCCCTTGTTAGCTTCCATTCCTCTAATACTACCAAATACCCATCCGGAAGTTGCTGATTGCCAACCGAAACCCGATGCTTGTCCGTCCATCAAGGAGTATGCTCCAATCAGAAGTCCATCTACACCCTCGTACGTAGCCAATACAGATTCACTTAAGGAACCATTTGGCGAAATTTCTAAAAAGCTTTCTTTACAGGCATTCGTCATTACGAACACTAATATGAGCGTAATTGCCGATAAAATTTTAAATCTTTTCATATCTATATATATTTATTTCTATGATTAATTAAAATGCGAGATTCACACCAACAATAAACTGCTTTGTTGAAGGAAGTCCACCTTCATCAACTCCATGAAAATCATCATTGAAGCTAGCCAATTCAGGATCCAATCCAGTATAACTGGTTACAGTGAATAAGTTGACTCCCTGAACATAAACTCGCGCATTTGAAAATGCATTTCCTAACAATGCATTTGGGAATGTATAACCTATCTGAAGGTTCTTCAGTCTGAAATAAGAGCCATCTTCAACATAGTAACTGGTTGATTCAGTATTTGTTGAGAAGTTTGACGTATTAGAAGCTTTTGGCACCGTTGCATCAGTGTTTGTAGGTGTCCAACTTTCATATAATAAGTCGGTACTCTTCTGCCCCTGGAATGATGGCCAGAAATCAGTCCACCACCTGTTATAGTTATAGATGTCATTGCCCTGTGATCCGTAGAAGAATGCAGACAAATCAAAGCCCTTATAACCCAGGTTAAAGTTAATACCATAGGTAAAATCAGGATTTGGATCACCAATGTATGTCCTGTCATTATCAGTAATTATTTGGTTTCCAAATGCGTCAACGTCAACTTCATCCACATTTTCATAGCGGAAGAAACCTGATCCAGCTCCGTCTTGCATTGGTATACCATCGATTAATACTAATTCGTCATCAACATTAAGTGTAAAATCATCCTCCTGGAACAATCCGATGACGTTGTAGCCAAAGAATTCGCCCATCGAATGACCTACCTCATTTCTGGTGAAAGATCCTACCCTTGATCCTCCTGCACTAAAATGCTCATATCCATCAGCAATTTTAATGATCTCATTCTTATTCTTTGTAATTTGTCCATTGGCTTCAAAAGTAAAATCAGACCAGGTTTGTCGATAGATCAATTGAAGATCGATACCTGTATTTTTCATTTCACCCACGTTAACCGCAGGGGCTGAAGCCGCACCGGCAGTTGCTACCAACTCTGGAGTAAATAAAAGATCTTGGGTTAGCCTGGAGTACCAATCGATTACGACTTCAAATTTATTGTCAAATAAACCGGCATCAATACCAATATTAGTATTCACAGCTGTTTCCCACTGTGCACTTGTATTTCCAATTCGTGTAGGACGGAATCCTTGAAGTGAGGAGGTCATTGTACCATTCAAATCATAATTTGATGAGTTAGCAGATCCACCATATAAGAAAAACTGGTTTCCAGTTGATACGGCCATTTGGTTGCCCATTGTACCATAACCACCTCTGATCTTCACATCAGAAAAAATGCTGCTTCCAGCTAAAAAGGACTCTTCGCTAATTCTCCATGCACCCGTTACAGATGGGAAAGTACCGTATTTGTTTTCAGATCCAAAGACTGAAGCACCATCTCTACGGACCGTACCACTTAGGTAATATTTATTCTGGTAATTATAATCAGCTCTTAAGAAAGTAGCAAGCAATGTTCTTGGAGTATTAAACCAGGAATTTGCTCCTGTTATAGTTGCTCCATTACCGACTGTTCTATATGAAAATGCATCAGAGAAATAACCGGCTCTCGTAGCGTTTACACCGCGGCCTATGCCTGTTTTAATAGCTTCATATCCGGCAACTGCCAATATGTTATGGTCACCAAATGATTTGTTGTATGTCAATGTATTTGTCCATGTCCAGTCAGATCCCCATTGTCCTTGCTCAGTATAAGCGGAAGTCGCTTGGTTTTCTGAATTCTCATAGGTAGATCCACTCCAGTTAGTGATGTAACTATTATCAAATGATCCGCCAAAGGAAGTTCTAAAGTTCAATCCATCAATGATCTTCACATCTGCAAATACATTACCAAGTACTCTGAGGTTTTGCCATCTGTCATCCTTATTTCTGAACTGATCAGCAACATAGTTGCTTCCATTACCCAATCTTGGAGCAATACCTGTGCCGCCCCAATCACCATTCTCATAATTGTGATTAGATCCAACAAACGACCCTTTATCCCAAATAACAGGAACAATAGGTTGAGCACGATATACGCCCATCATTACTCCAGTAGACTCACTTCCATTTCCAGAAGTTCCATTATCTGTACGAAAGACAACATTCAGGTTTTCTCCAATCGTAACGCGATCTTTGATTTTGAATTCAGAATTGAATCTACCACTGATTCTCTTCCACCAGTTTTGAGTTACCGTACCATCTTGTTCGAAATATCCAATACTGGAGAAAAATTTTGCATTTTCATTACCACCGGAAAGGGATAAGTCATGATTCATGATCATAGCGTTATCAGTCACTTCATCCCACCATTTAGTATCGGCTGCCCATGAAGGTAGCGTGGGTGATCCACTGGATGGCCCATAAACAGGATGTGTTTCTGATGTTCCATCATTGGCATATACCAACCATTGAAGATCTGCATATTCCTTGGTATTGAGCATATTGTCAGGTCCTGAACCAGGATTCTGGGTGCCATAATACATGTTGTAACCCACCTGAATTCCTTCTGATCCTTTTTTAGTAGTTACCACAATAACACCATTTGAAGCTCTGGATCCGTAAATAGAAGCTGCACCGGCATCTTTAAGCACGGTCATAGATTCTACATCAGCAGGGTTGATGGTATTGATGTCTGTTGTAGGCACTCCATCGACAACGTATAAAGGATTGTTGTTCGTGAAAGATCCCATTCCCCTGATCCTTACTTTTGCATTTTGGCCAGGTCGTGAATCCTGAGTTACAGTAACACCTGCAACACGGCCCTGAAGCTGCTGAGTCACGTTGCCCTGAGGCATTTGATTCAATTCTTCTGTAGTTACAATTCCAACTGATCCTGTAAGATCTTGCTTCCGCTGGGTTGCATAGCCCGTCACAACAATCTCCTTAAGAGATGTCACATCAGCAACCAACACGAGGTTAATAGTACTTTGGTTGCCAACCGTTACAGCTTCTGTAGTGTAACCGATGGAAGAAAATACCAACACCGCATCTGAACCAGAAACCTGAATACTGTAGTTTCCTTCAATATCAGTTACTGTTCCTTGTCCGGAACCCTGTATAAGGACGTTTACTCCTGGAAGTGCTCCTTCCTCGGCAGACGTTACCTTACCAGTAACCGTACTTTCTTGAGCATAGGCCAAGCTGAATGCCAAGCCAAAGAGGAGAAGAGACAAAAGTCCACTTCTCCACAAAGTAGAAATACGCATAATTAATTAATTTAGGTAAAACATTTATTTATATACAAAAAGCCATATGGCTGAATGTTCATTAAATAAGTATTGATTATCAGGTGTTTACTGTATAAAATCAAAATTACAAACTTGATTTAATGCAAGTTTAAATATATTATATAACAAAATCAAACCCAATTGAACATAAATGTGTAAAATATACACTTACATAATTTTGCTCAAAACATACCTCCTAGCCCTATTCTTAATTTCTCTATCATAAAATGTATGGTCTATCGTTTTTTTCATGTAAGTTAAATGACATACCAAGAGCAAATTAAATTAATGATTTACATCACTGTTTTTGACCACGCAAACAAAACTGATTTGAAAATATAAGCGTTTATTTTCCTTTTAATCCCCATGTATGAAAGTGAAAAACTGGTTAACTGCATTTATGAATAGTATAGTCAGGTATTTGTGAGTGTGCAAGTTATATACTTTTTAGAAAATTTTCCAAATATTTCCGAATATAATAGGTCTAATGGTAGGAGGAAGACGCCAGGTCCTGTTGGATTCCGTATTCATATGGTTATTGAAACTCATGTATGATAAGGGTAGAAAAGGTCTCATAAGCATGGTGTAAGATAAACACAATAATTTGTCCTGGCGCTTTCATAAAAGCCAAAAAGTTTGAAAAATCTATATGAATTAAAACCCCGTATCGCTGCCTGGCTGGCAATGGATCATAAGTAGAAATATTTTATAATAAATATTGTTCCATTTTTTAAGGCCCTCAATCACTCCATGACATACTTTGGCCTAATACTTTAAGGAAATCATAATTGCTACTATACTCATTCAGGATATTGCTGTATCCATTTCAATAAAAAATATTAACTGGTACTTCCTATAGATCGTTTCTTCAAATTTATTTATAATCCGGTGCATTCCATGCCAGTACTTTTCGCACTAAAGGAATTTTGCGCTACGCCCCGGCTCCTAAACAAAAATATTATTGAATTTCAGGAGATTTCCGGTGAGGATCAATAGTGCAAATTTTTTTACTGATGACAAGTATTATTTTTCCGTATTGAAGGATTACCCTATGATTCAATGGAAATAATCTACATTTTTAAGCTTTGATGAAATGACCTTTTCATGACACGGTTACTATATACATTTTTGATAGGTGCAGCTTTTTTTTCGATGATGGGATGTTCGGACAAAACGGCTAAGAAATTTCAAATAATTACATCGGAGCAATCCGGTATTGATTTTTCAAATACCATTGCAGCAAATGACACCTTTAATGTGATTGATTTTTACTATATCTACAATGGCGGTGGGGTGGCTATTGGGGATTTCAATAATGATGGACTTCAGGATGTATATTTTTCCGGCAACCAGGTTTCCAATGCCTTATATTTGAATGAAGGGGGATTTAAGTTTAAAGACATCACCAGAGAGGCCAAAGTCGAAGCTGCCGACATTTGGTCGCAAGGTATTGCCGTAGTAGATATTAATCATGACGGCTGGCAGGATATATATGTTTGTGCTTCGATTTATGGCACGAAAAAACAAAGACGGAACAAATTGTACATCAATAATGGCCTCAATGAAAACGGCATTCCTACCTTCCGTGATGAGGCAAGCAGTTGGGGTATTGTCGAAAGTGGGCATTCATCAAATGCTGCTTTCTTCGATTATGACCTGGATGGTGATCTGGATCTTTATATCCTTAACAACTTCATGGACCGTAAATTCCCCAGCAAATTCCGGCCTGCGGTAGTAGATGGAAGCTCCGTAAATTCCGACAAATTATATAAAAATATGGGGGATGAATCCTTTGAGGATGTTTCGCATGAGGCAGGTATTCTGGTAGAGGGATATAGTCATGGAATTTCTATCCGCGACCTGAACCTGGATGGATGGCCCGATATTTATATTACCAACGATTTCTTACCGAATGACATTCTGTATATCAATAATCAGGATGGCACCTTTTCCAATAAGGTCTCTGACTATCTAAAGCATCAGTGTTTCTCCGCCATGGGACATGATATCGCCGACATCAACAATGATGGCCTTCAGGAGATCATGTCTTTGGATATGTTGCCAGAAATCAATTACCGGAAGAAAACCATGCTGCTAAGAAGCAATCCCATGAATCAAATCAATACTCAAAAATTCAATTATGATTTTCAGTATGTCAGAAATATGATCCATCTGAATATGGGGCCTGATCCGAAAGGCAATATGCTGTATGGGGATATTGGATTTTTATCCGGAATCTACGAAACCGATTGGAGCTGGTCTCCATTGTTTGCTGATTTTGATAACGATGGGTTCAAGGATTTGGTCGTAGCCAATGGTTTTCCCGGTGATGTCACGGATATGGATTTTGCCCATTATATGAACCGGTATCAAAATCTTGTGCGACACAGGTCTGAACTATTCGATACCATTCCTGAGGTTCAGATTGATAATTACATTTTTAAAAATAATGGTGATCTGACTTTCTCGAAAATGAACAATGAGTGGGGTTTTGAAGAAAAAACCTACTCCAATGGCGCTGCGTTCGCTGATTTTGACAATGACGGTGACCTGGACTACATCACCAATAACATCAATGGTAAATCCACACTTTATAAGAATACGACCATCGAAAAATTGGCTTCAAATGAAAAAGCTAATTTTTTAAGAATAAGGTTAAAAGGATCAAAAATGAATCCTCATGGCCTCGGTATAAAGGTGTTGCTGTTTGCCGGGCCACACATGCAATTTCACGAGCACAATAATTACCGGGGATTTATGTCAACGGTCGATCCGATTATTCATTTTGGTTTGGGAGAAACGGATCAAATAGATTCCTTGATTGCATTTTGGCCTGGTAATAAAGTTTTGCGCAGGTATGCCATAAAATCAAATCAGGAAATTGAACTCAACTATACCGACAGTAAAACCGAAAGTGATATTAATCTCTCGGATTATTTGCTCAAGCCCACTAAGAATCAAATTTTTGAGCGCAGCGCCAAGCTACAGCATATTCCTTTTCTGCATCAGGAAAAGGAGCTTTTTGATTTTAATTACCAACGAACCATTCCGCACAAGTTATCACAATATACCCCAGGCATTGCTGTTGCCGATATAGATCAAGATGGCCTTGAAGATGTGTACATCGGTGGAAACAGCGAATATCCGGGTACATTTTTAATACAAGGTGGCGATGGTGATTTTAACAATGAGAATCGGATAGTATTCCCGGACACGTTTCATTTGAAAGACATGGGGATATTATTTTTTGACGCAGATGCTGATGAAGATGAAGATATGTATCTTGTAAGTGGTGGAATCGAGAAAGCCGCGGGTGATGCTTGCTATACAGACCGGCTTTACATCAACGATGGATTGGGGTATTTTTCTTACCACAAATCTGCATTACCTGATCTGAAAAAATCCGGTTCATGTGTAAAAGCAGCCGATTTTGACCAAGACGGCGATTTAGACCTTTTTGTAGGCACCAGAATCTTACCCGGTGAATATCCTTTTTCTGAACCAAGCCATATTTTGCGTAACGATCATGGGATTTTCTCTGATGCTACCAAAGAGGTCTGTACGGGAATTAATATCCCTGAAATGGTGACCGATGCGATCTGGACTGATTTTGATAATGACCAGTGGACTGATTTGATTGTTGTTGGGGAATGGATGGATATTAAATTTTTCAGGAATGTACAAGGGAAATTAATTGATGTATCGGATAGCGCACTACCGGCATCATCATCGGGATGGTGGAATTGTATTACAGGATGTGATATCGATGAGGATGGAGACACTGATTATATCCTTGGAAACCTTGGAGCCAATTCCATATTTCAGGGATCTGAGGAATATCCACTGACTATTTATGCCAAAGATTATGACAACAATGGAATAATGGATCCCATTATAGTTAAATATGGTAAAGATGAGCATTTTCAAATGCAACCCTTCCCGATCTACACAAGGGATGATATGCTGATGCAGGTAGGGATATTGAGGCAAAGAGTATTGACCTACCGGGATTATGGCAGAGCGCCAATCACCAAATTATTTACACCGGATGAGCTGGAGGAAAGTTATAAAAGAGAAGGGGTGCTTTTTGAGTCTTCCATACTAATCAATGATGGAGATGGGAAATTTCAAATAAAGCCATTACCAATAGAAGCACAGATGGCTCCTGTTTTTGGAATAATAACCCGGGACTTTAACCGGGATGGTTTTACGGATCTTCTTTTAGCCGGAAATGATTATTCATTAGAATTGATGTCCGGCAGAATTGATTCATCAAATGGTCTGCTTTTATTAGGAAAAGGAGACGGAAATTTTAATGCATTGATGCCCTATGAATCCGGATTTATGGTAAAAGGAGATGCAAAGGGCATTGCAAGTCTATATGATCCTTCCGGAAATGAGCTTATCCTGACTACCCAAAACAAAGATTCGCTTGTTACCCATATGCTTTCTCCAGGAAAGCCCCTAAAAACGATTAATCCTGAAAATGCCTTGTGGGCAGACATAAAATTGAAAAACGGAAAAAGCAGGAAACAAGAATTCTATCATGGTTCTTCTTATCTATCACAATCGTCAAAAAGACTTGTGATCATGGACTATTATGATTCTGTTACCTTGCACTATGCAGGGGGTAAGCAGGAAAAAACACTGGATTTCTAGTGCCGCAATAGATTTCCACTGCATGACACGGGCTTCATATCATCACGTAATGCGCCAGGATAATTGGCATTTAACGGCATTGATCCATCCGCTGACAAAAAGATCCAAATCCCCATCTTTATCATAATCTGAGGCTATGAGGCATGAACCACTTGAGCTGATTTTTGGCAAAGCATTCTCAGAAGGTGTAACATCTCCGCTTCCGTCATTCATAAATAATATTAGTGTTATAAGAGGTTTCATCACGGATGGCAATATATTTTTTCCTGGATTAATTAAGCCCACTAATGTGTGTCTATTTCATACAATAATGCCGGAAGATCATTTCTTGCTATTACCAATGTACTTTTATTTTGTGGCCTGGAAATTAATACAGCATCCCTAACTTCTCCCTGTACAAATAAGCCGCTTTTTGCCGCTGGTAGCGATTCGTATTTTCCTCCGCCCAATCCTTTCAACACCACTCCACGGTTGGCATCAAGCCTGCCCCCCTCAGGTTTTAATCCGAAAAAATTTCCCATCAACAAAATATCGCATATACCATCGCTATCCATATCTTCTGCTACTATAGCGAAAACCGGCGCTACCTGGGCCGCAGCCGGTAAGGCTTCAATTCTGAATGCATTTGCTTCCTTCCAGAGAATAGCACTATGTAAAAAATTTGTTTTTAATTCCAGGGCACCTTCCCGTTGTGCAGGTTCGAAAAGATCCTGATAGGTGCTGTATCCGTAGTCGGAGTACTTCTCAATTTTTCTCCCCAGGTGTGGGATTTGTTTCGTAAGATCTTCTTTCGTTGCAAAGGGAAAAGCACGATTTTCTATTGGCGGGAACCATTCTAATATTTGCTCAACCTTACCATTTCTGTCAAAATCTTTTACATAGAGCTTCATGGGCTTTTCGACACTTGCCTTGAATTTACTGTTGATCCCCCAATTGCCCAGTATATAATCGTCATCGCCATCATCATCCAGATCCTTCACTGCTATGGTCGACCACCAGCCATAACTGTTAGGTATAATGCCTTTTTTTCTCATGATACCGGGCGTATTTTCGAATACGGTTACTGGCATCCAGTCTCCCACAACGATCAGGTCAGGATCATCATCATTATCCACGTCACTCCATTTTGCTGCGGTGACCATTCCCAATTTTCCAAATTCTTCGGTGGTGATATTTTGCCAGGATCCATCGCCATTGTTCAACAATAAAAAACTACTCGGAACCAGTCCATAATGACCGGGGACCGACCTTGAACCAATAAACAGATCCATATCACCATCCTGATCAAGGTCACAGGGCTCTATACAAGAAAAATTTCCATGTACCTGAGGTGTCGATGCAATATTTATTGAAAAATGACCCCTCCCGTCGTTCTGGTAAAGCCGCATACTAAAATTACCCTGCCCTTTCTGATACTCATTTCCACCATGTCCTATTATAATATCAAGATCAGCATCATTATCATAATCGATTAGCACTCCACAGGTGCTTTCCAGGTTTTTATCAAGTTGAAAGGCATCTATTCCCGTATACCGAAATGAGCCGTCCATTTGTTGAATAAATAATTTATTTGGATCATCAGCAGCTCCCAGGAGTATAAAATCTTCTAACTTATCCCCATTTACATCACCTTTTATGACTTTTGGTCCTTCTGTTGAGAGCAAGCGATGTATCAGGGCTTCATGCTGAAAATCATTAAAAGCATTTTCTGAGTGCTTTGAATGATCTGCAAATAACTGATCTGGAATTTCGCTATAAAGCGCTTTGTCATTCAAAACATCTTTTATCCAGATCCGGCTTGCATTTACATAATCCAAAGTCAAGGTTTGATTGGTTTTCACGTTCAATAAATCCTGCGTTTTCCCATCCGGCCAAATCACGCTTACCGTATCTAATTCCTCTATATTGGCAACACCAAAAATTAGTCCGGGAGCTACCGAGCTTTGAAAACCCCGGGAAATAAAATGCTGTAATTCTTGCATACGGCCACCTTCTGATATCCTCACTTTGGCGCCTATTCCCAATTTATTATTCTTCGAACCTTTTAATTCTATTTTTAAGTAATTGTTTTTTTCCTGTTCAACAGTATTATTTCGGTAAAGGAAACATTGCATATTGGCATTGTTGATTACCAAATCGTTGTCTCCATCATTGTCTAGGTCGCCATACGCAGAACCGTTGCTGAAGGAAGGCGCTGCCAAGCCCAGGTTAATGGAGAAATCCTTAAAGCCCAGATTTTTTTGATTGATGAAAGCGCTATTAGAAACTTTTGTTGAGGGCATAAATGGCAAAAAATCCCGAAAATCAAATCCATTATTTTCAGCTACAATTTGATCCACAATTTGTTTGTTGGTGATCACATCAACGAAATCAAAATCGGTCAGATCCTTTTGAATGCCATTGCTCACAAAAATATCTTTCCAGCCATCGAGGTTTAAATCGAGAATTAATGCCCCCCAGCTCCAATCTGAAGACGATACTTCTGCCATATGAGAAATTTCCTGAAAATAGCCTCGCCCATCGTTTAGCTGAAGGCAATTCTGCATGATCTGCTGATGATATATCGAATCAAAGCGCATCACCCCCATACGAAATGGTTTGAATTGTGTCATGGTTTTTAGGCGGTAATTGTCTGGAGGAAGCATGTCTGTAGTCATGATTTCCGGACTTCCATCATTATTCAAATCCGCAATATCAGCTCCCATACTGTTCATGGAAGTCATGGCTACACGTTCTTCAATCACATCTTTGAAGGTTCCATCACCAGAATTTATATACAAATAATCCCTTTCCCAAAAATCATTGCTTATGTACAAGTCTGGCCACATGTCCCCATTGAGGTCACTCACGGAAACACCCAGGCCAAATCCTATATCACCTGTATGGATGGCAGCTTCTTCGGTCACATCTGTAAATACTTCCCCATCGTTCCTTAATAATTTGTCTCCTCCTTCATTACCGGTTTCATTTCTGTTTTTCTGATATAGCTCCTGTCGATCCGGGCTCCTGAAACTG
>JAUUZS010000490.1 GCA_030589835.1 Cyclobacteriaceae bacterium | reverse complement strand
CTCGTTTTTTATACAGCCTCCAAAGACCAATAAAAAGACTTTTGGGGATAAAATCGTCAATTTCACAGAGCAAATATATGTATCAATCATTGGCTGGGCATTGCATAAAAGCCGCCTGGTAATTTCTATCGCGGTTGTTGTGCTAATATCAGGGCTAAGCCTGTTTTCCCGTATGGGCGCAGAATTCATGCCTCAGCTTGATGAAGGGGACTTTGCTTTTCAGATTTTTCTAAAGCCGGGAACATCACTAACAGAAGTTCGTAACGCATCGACGAGAATAGAAAAACTTGTGCTTGACAAATTTCCAGACGAGGTCAATTCCATTCAAAGCAGGATAGGAGTTGCTGATCTGCCCACTGATCCAATGCCAATAGATATAGCGGATTGTTTTGTGATCTTAAACCCGCAAGACGAATGGACAAAAGCAGATACCAAGCAGGAATTGATCGATAAAATCAAGGAAGAAGTATCTGTATTTCCAGGGATCAATTTTGAGTTTACCCAACCCATAGAAATGCGGTTTAATGAATTGCTAACAGGAATTCGTGAAGATGTAGCGGTAAAGTTGTACGGAGATGATTTGTCAGTACTCTCCAATAAAGCCGAAGAGATTGTAGGGCTCATCTCCGGGATAGAAGGCATTGCGGGCATAAAAGCCGAAGCAACACAGGGATTGCCACAGATTACAATTCTTTATGATCGTAACAAATTGGGAAGGTATGGATTGAACATCGAAGAGATGAATTCTATTGTTCAAACTGCCTTTAGTGGCGGTGTTGCCGGGGTCATTTATGAAGGGGAGCGGATGTTTGATCTGGTAGTACGGCTCGATGAGGCACACCGAAAAAGCATTGATGATATCAGGAATTTATTTATTGACTTGGAAAATGGACATCAGGTTCCTTTGAAGGAAGTGGCAGATATCAGCTATCAACCGGGGCCCATGCAGATCAGTCGTGACAATACGAATCGCAGGACCTATGTAGGGATTAATGTGGAGGGCAGGGACGTGAAATCCCTGGTGAAGGAAATCCAAACCACCCTCAATCAGGAACTGGAATTGCCACCAGGATATTATATTCGCTATGGTGGGGTGTTCGAAAATCTGGAACGGGCAACAAAACGATTATCTTTTGTTGTGCCTCTTGCCCTTTCCCTGATTTTTATTCTGGTATTTTTTGCGGTAAAATCGCTAAAGCATACCTTGATAATTTACGTTGCGGTGCCTTTTGCAGCAGTAGGGGGTGTATTCTCCTTGTATTTTCGCGATATGCCGTTTAGCATCTCTGCCGGAGTAGGATTTATAGTGCTGTTTGGCGTGGCAGTATTAAATGGCTTAGTCCTCATAAACGGACTGAATGAGTTGAAATCTGAAGGATATACAAATTTGATTGATATGATAAAGAAAGGCTCATTGAGGCGTATCAGGCCTATTTTCCTAACGGCTACTACCGACATCCTTGGATTTCTTCCAATGGCGGTTTCGGTTTCTGCAGGTGCTGAGGTACAACGGCCACTCGCCACAGTAGTTATCGGAGGCATGATCACTTCCACTTTTCTAACCCTGGTCGTACTTCCGATATTATACATGTATGTTGAAGGGGGGAGTAAGATTAAAGCGCCTAAAATGAGTCCTGCTATCATTGTGCTATTGATAATGAGTTTTGGATTGGTATTCCCCAATACATCTTTAGCACAGCAAAACACGGTTACCTTTGGACAAGCCATAGAAATAGCGAAAACCAGATACCCCGCTTTAGAAGCTGCACAATTGGAGGTTGACAAGCAGGTAGCCTTAAAAAGCACCGCCTATGATCTCGGTACCACTTCGGTTTATTCTGGAAAAAGTGAGACAGGAAATGGATTGGAGGGCATCCAGACCCAGGTTGGTGTGGGTCAGTCGGATATGGATTTGCTTAGCATTCCTGCTAAAAGCAGGTTGGCAAAATCGAGGGTTGAGCTTGCAGAATCCGGGCATAGCCTGAGCGAATCGGCCTTGACCAGAGATGTGAGTATCGCATATTACCGGGCAGTATTAGCCCTTCAGCAGTGGCAACTTTTTACCCAACTCGATAGCTTGTATACAGATTTTCATAGGGCGGCAGAATTACGGTACAATACCCAACAGACTTCACGAATCGAATACCTAGCTGCGTCATCCAGATATAAGCAATTGCAGCTAAACCTTAGAAAAGCAATGAGTGCTTATCAGGCCGAATTAGAAGTGTTGAATCAATACCTTTCCCAGTCGGAGCAGTTTTCTGTTGATGTACATAGTGCTGTCCAGTCGGCGGAGTTCAGCCTTTCGAAAGAGGATAGTTTGATAGGAAGTCCATTGTTAAATTATTACTCACAGTCCGTTGATGTTGCCATTTCGGAGTGGACAGCTGAAAAATCAGGGTATCTGCCAAAGTTCAACCTCGCATATGAAAAACAGCGTGTAGAGGGAATTTCAGGTTTTTATGCCTACCAGGCGGGCATCTCTTTTCCTTTACTTTTTTTTAACCAGAAAGGAATAACGGAATCAAGAAAAATCGACGCTCAAATTGCAGCGAAAAACTATGATATGGTTAACCTGGCCTTACGTTCCTCTTATAGGGAGAAAATGACCAATTATCTGGCGTTGAAAGATGTTATTCGTTTTTACACTGAAGAGACCCTTCCTTTGGCCAATGAACAAATTCAGGCTTCAACGCTGGCATACAGGTTGGGAAGTATCGATTACGTGCAGTTCATACAAAATATGGAAACAGCAATAAATACAAAAGAGGAATATTTGAGGCAACAGGCAGCCTATCTTGAATTAACGGCAGAACTTAAATATATCACGGGAAATTAAGGATTGAAGGATAAAATGTGGGAAGGAGTAAAAGGCGTTTGGATTGTTATTTAAGATGACTCAGGCTTTTATACATTCACTCACCTATTCAAAAAATGTAAAGAATAAAATTAAGTATAATGAAAACAAATATAGCAATACTGGCCATATGGATTTTACTGGTTTTTTCATGTAATCAAAACGAAAAAATCAATAGCGAACAAGTAAGTCAGCAGGAAGATGAGCGTGAAGGAATTGTGATTTTAAATAAAAAACAGATCGATGCGCTGAACCTCAAATTAGGGCCTTTCCATTGGAGAAACCTCACTACAGTGGTGAAGGTCAATGGGCAACTTGAGGTGGCACCGGCAAACAGTGCAGACATCACCGCCATAATCGGTGGAAATGTGAAGGAGATAAAGGTTTTTCATGGCGATAAAGTGAAACGGGGACAGGTGCTGGCAGTGCTTGAACATCCGGATTATATTATACTTCAGGAAGAATTTTCAGCTGTAGCAAACCGGCTTGAATACCTTGAAAAGGATTATGAACGGCAGAAAGAACTTTTCGAAAATAATATTGGATCAGGTAGAGATTATCAGCGTGTTAAAGCAGATTACAATACCGAAAAAGCCCGTTATGCAGGACTGAAATCGAGATTGGAGTTATTAAATATTTCTCCTGAAAAAGTTTTGGACGGCGAAATCACAAAATCCGTTAGCATCATATCACCAATCAAAGGATACGTCAATGAAGTGGATATAAAATTGGGCACCTATCTTGATGCCAACAACAAGTTGTTTTCCATCACCGATAATAGTGCCTTGCATGCCGATTTTATGGTATATGAAAAGGATGTTCATCTGATTAAGGAGGGGCAAATTGTCCATTTTAGGGTCTCGAACCGTCCCGGTGATGAGCTGACTGCCAAAGTCTTTGCTGTCGGAAAAGAATTCGAACCCAACACCCGGGCAGTACACATACATGCTAATCTTATTGAAAATGTAGAAAATTTAATTCCTGGAATGT
>JAUUZS010000222.1 GCA_030589835.1 Cyclobacteriaceae bacterium | reverse complement strand
GGCCACCGTATTCTTGATGAAGAAGTGATAAGAGCCATTCGTAAAGGAGCCACCTATGGACCACTACCGCGGGCCTATCCCAATAAAGAGCTGAAGATCATGGCCTTCTTCCAGTATAGTTTGGGAGGCAGCAGCACGTGGTCTAGCCGACGACGTCCCGGAGCGATCTATTAACAAAAAACACGGGGACGATCTATCAAAGATCGTCCCCGCTTTTTTACCTTTCACCTTTCACCTTTCACCTTTTACCTTTTACCTTTCACCTTTCACCTTTTACCTTTTACCCCCTCCGCATACCTCAATCATAAACGCTTTACCAGGGTTAGTAATCAATAGCTGATCAAAATCTTCCTGCGTAAATCCCAACTCTTTCAGACGGGGAAATAGTAGTTCGAAAATAGTCGAATATGGAGAAAAGTCGCCAGACTTAGACAACTCAAATCCAATGCTCCCATCATCTTGCTGAACCACCGACCAGTAATCATCATGAGAAATGAGCACTTTATTCAATAGATTTTCTCTTTTAAGCTCTACTAAAAAATCGACGTACCTGGCAATGGTTTCCGGCTTTTGATTCACACCATCAAGACTGATCCAGCATCCTCTTTTTATCAGCTTTATCTGTTGTTCACTTGTTGCATTTTGCGCATGCACGACAATCAAGGCACGTGCATCAACCCCGACTTCCTCCAGAATATCCAATTCATCATTTGCAGCAATGGAACTTCCCGTATGGATGGCAATTTTTAATCCGGTGCTAAGGTGAGTGAGGGCTCCGGCCCGAACAATTTTTTGCTCGATAGAATCCAATGACTTTTTACCAACACCAAGCTTAATGAATCCAGGTTTGATGTCAGTCCCATTAATCCCGTTTTCCCATTCATCGATCCATCGCCCTGCCAGCTGTTCAGCAGTTTCACTGAACGCATGCTTTGGCAAAAACTTCTTATTGACGGCTGCATAATAACCGGTATTCGTCAGGATATTTACTCCACTTTGCCCGGACAACTCCCGCAATAATTTCACATCTCTTCCAATGTACTCGGGAGTGCATTCAATCAAAGTTTGTACACCCGAATCTTTCAATTTCATTAAGTGTGGCAGGAAGTACGCGGTACCCTGGCTAAGCGGATATTGGGGTTGCTTTACTTTCTCCGCTCCGATAAAATCGGTGGCAAGGTGTTCATGCTCAAAGGTCAAGCCCATTTGATTGATGTCAATAGGCCCTGTCACCGTCATGATGACCTGCTCATGTTGATCTACTTCTGAGGTACAACTACATAGAATGGTAAAAAATCCGATGATAATCGATAAATGTTTCATAAATATGGACAATTAAATTATATAAAAAGGATGTCTAAAGTTAGATTTATAAGCTTAGTTTTGCATGATTTTAAGGGATTAATAAATGAAATACTGGAAAAAACTTAGTGAAAAAGAGTTAAGAAGCAGAGTGGCCAACGCACTTGAGCAGAATGTAGATTATCGGGATAAAACTATTCTTGGTGTTCCTGCCTCACATTTGGATGAGAAAGTATTTTATGGGAACGCTGCTTTTTTGAAAGACGCTCCTTTTTTATCCACCATGATCCACAACCCCAATCATATAGGTTGCCATACTCTGGGAGAATCGGAAAGTTTTTTTGCTGGAACCCAGAAAATCGAAAAGGAACTCATTGCATTAATTGCTGAAGACATTCTAAACGGGGCGCCGGATGATCAGGATGGATACGTTGCATCAGGTGGGACGGAAGCAAATATCCAGGCAATCTGGATTTATAGAAATATGTATATCAAAGATCATGGCGCCTCCCATGATGAAATTTGCATTATCGGATCTGAAGATTGCCATTATTCCATACAGAAAGCAGCCAATTTACTGAACATCAGATTTTTCAGCTCAAAAGTCGATCATGAATCCAGAACAGTTGGGGAAGATGCTTTCTCCAACACCATCGAAAAGGCCAAATCAAGTGGAGCAAAACATTTCATTATTATTGCCAACATGATGACCACCATGTTTGGTTCGGTCGATGATATATCAATGATGACCGGAGTTTTGAAGTCTCAGGATGTACCTTATAAAATTCATGTCGATGGAGCGTATGGAGGCTTTGTTTATCCTTTCAGCAATACTGAAAACAAACTTGACTTTGCCAATCCAGCAATTAGTTCGATAACTTTAGATGCCCATAAAATGGTTCAGGCTCCTTTCGGAACGGGAATATTTTTATGCAAAAAAGGCTTGTTGGATTATGTGTATACCGAAGAAGCACAGTACGTCCAGGGTCTGGATGCCACATTGATCGGAAGCCGATCGGGAGCTAACGCCATAGCGGTTTGGATGATTCTGATGTCGTACGGACCGAATGGTTGGTATGAAAAAATTCATATTCTACAATATCGAACCGATTGGCTTTGCGAAAAATTGGAGCAAAAAGAGATACCTTTTTTCAGGCAACCTTTTAGTAATCAAGTGTCTATTGAAAGTAAATTTGTGTCTCGTGCATTGGCCGAGAAATATGGTTTGGTTCCAGACACGCACGATGGCAAACCCAACTGGTACAAAATTGTGGTTATGGAGCATGTTACGGTAGATGTGATGGCTCCTTTTGTCGAGGAGTTAGAGCATAGCTAGAGGCCAAATGCATAAGGGTGAAAGCAGAAAAGTAAAGGGTTTAAAAACTAAAATAATTTCAGTTCCGAGGCTCGAGTGCCAGCTAAAGATTAAAATTAACCATGGAATTTTGAGCGATTTGGAAGGCAAAATAATTACCTGATTCATCACTCAATTTAATCGCCTCCAAACAACTTATCAGACTGCGATGTTGTCCAGGCAATTAAAGTGCTTATTTCTTCTTCCGTTAAAATGGCATCCCTGTGAACAAGGGTATAGATGTCCAAAGGCATTTTACCTTCTTCTACTTCCTCAGCCACCTCATTGAGTATTTTAATCTTTTTCCGCTTACTCAAATCCGCCCAGTCCGAAAAATTCAATTCATCTCTTCCCACACGAGTATCTTTGGCCACCAACCACGAAACGGGGGCGACATATGAATACCACGGATACACCGTTTGATTGGAATGACAATCATAGCACGCTTTACCCAGTATCATTTTTATGTTATCGGGTGCATTTTCTACCTGCACGATGTCATTTGAGTGATCATCATTATTTTCCGGAAGATTTGCTGGTACAAATTGAATCAGGATGATGACCGACAACGCACCAACGAATATATATTTTACAATTTTTTTCATAGAATAAAATAATCAAAACCATAAACCGGGCTGACTAATCAGCCCGGAATATATTATTTCAATAGCTTATCAGCTTCCTTGTCTGCCCATTTGGTCAGGATCTCCGCTTCCTTATCCGTTGGCTTCATATCAGGTTTTTTTTCCAGGAATTTTTTCGGGGGCATCTCGTGCTTCTCCATCACTTCAATGATTTCATCCATCACTGCTACAAGTTTAGCCTTATCGTATTCCTGCATCATATCCCATCTCAATGCATCTTTTGCGTCGTCTGACTTCCCATTTTCGCTATGGCAACCATAGCAGAATTTGTCGATGACAGCTTTTACTTTTTTAGGGAATTTGTATTCAGCCTGAATGTTTGATTCTGATGGAACAATAACATTATCAGACAATTTCATTTGAATAAATGCTGCGAATACAATAGCAGAAAATACCATAAGGACTCCAATTCGTTTCATAATAATAATTTAGGTTGGAAATAAATTTTAAATTAGATATTCTATTTGAAAAATTTAATTAAAAGCAGAAATAACTATCTTAAATATTGATTTAAATAAAATCAATATTCCTTTCAATATAAAAACATTTCTAATTTTATATTGAGCACTGTCCATAAATTATTATGCGAAGTAATGTTTTTTGATTTCCAATTTGGCATTGATGAAAAACCAGAATGATGAAGCAATCTATGTTTTCGGTCAATGATTCCATTATAAGGACAATTGGACGGTTAAAAAAATCAATTAAAATGCGCAGGCCAATTGATTATTTATGAGTAAAGTTGTATTGGTTACAGGTACCTCCTCAGGAATAGGACATAAATTCAAGAAATTCCTCCCCTATTACCTATATGAGCTGATATTAAAAATATATTTTATGCCTTAACCAAATCCTATTTGCGATTTTCCACCACCTCTATTCCGAGTGGCGAAGCAAGCCTGTCTGCAAAGTCAGCGAGATATTGATCAAAATGGTCAACGCTTTCAAACTGTTTACTTTTTTTCCATGCAAAACCGGCATAATAGGTCACTTCGGGAGCAGGTTCACACACGATAAGCATATTGCTCAAGTCAGTTTCCTCTACTCTATGATCAATCATTTCTTTGATGTTTTGCGGATCAGCAACAATTGCTGTGGCCAACTCAGACCCATCGTGTGGCTCTAAATATCTGGCCCATCCCTTTTCCTTGTCAAACACCACTTCACCGGCTTTTTCGTGCAGACTAATTCCCAAAGTAATGTTTGGCAACTCTTCATAATTTCCAAGAATTAAGGTGCTTTTAAATAGATTACTACCAAGGTCAATGGATATCCTCTTGATTTCTTTAACCCGTAATCCTTCGGCATCCCATGTTCCGTAATCCAATTCAAAAATGGTGCGTATAGGGCCATTAGCTATGATTTTCCAGCTTTCAAAATTCTTTGACGTCAATAATGTTTCCTCCGTCCATATTCCAGTTCCTCCAGTCCCTCTGCTTGCTCCCACATGATAATTGTCCAATCCTTCGCCATGATCTTTATGATACGATTTACCTCCCTCCAGGGCTTGCTTGTACCATTTGTCAATGATTGGATAATCAACCCTTTTGAGCCAGCAATCTATCCCACTTGACAAGGTGCCACCTTTTTCTCCCGATTCAGTAATAGCCTGTGCTTTAGGCCCGTATGTCCTGAAGGCTACGCGATCATTCTCCCATGCAAAATCATCAATTCTTTCTGGCACAAACCGCCCGTAGGTGCTGACCTCTAATTCGGGAAGGCCCAATTCCCCTGGTACCCCTTCAATAAGAAATATTTTTTTCTGCTTTGCCTGAAAATCGCTTTGGAATATCAAGACATCAAATATTTCATCGCCGTCCAGATCAATTAGCTGGCTCAATAATGGCGTGTCAGAATTTTGCTCTTTTACGACAAGATGTTCGGGCGAAAACTCAGCGAGCATTTGCGGTATTTTCCTTAATTCAATTTCAATGGTTTCGCTTTTTCGTTCACTATCCATTTTATTTACGATATCAATTTCAACATTTGATGGCTCCGGAGAGCAAGCATAAAAAAAACAAATGAAAAAACAAACTATAACTGTTCTGACTACAATCATGATGGCACTTTTGATTTAGATAAAAAGATATGTATACACTGAAGTTGATTTTATGATTGGAAGGTAGTAAAATAAATCAACAGGTATAAAAAAAGCCGGTATAACCGGCTATTTAATTTGGATTTTTTTATTTAAAAGGATCATCGTATTCCTCTGTGTCCTTTATTTTTTCCTTGGCCTTTTCCTTAGACATAAAAGATCTGTTGCCTCCAATCACCCAATGCAAACCAAATTGTGCCCCTATCAAAAGATTTGCTCTGTTGCTAAAAATGCTGGTAAGATCCTTGTCTCCTATAAAATCGATCAAATCTTCGTTTCTCATATCCGTAAAACTATAATTCCCCCTTATGTTGGCAGAGATATAAAAATTTTTCCATACATCGATATCCATACCAAACCCAAAAGCAAATTGGACTTCCTTATCTTTAAAATTTTGTATTTTTGATTCTACTTGGCTGTCCATCAGGGTCATAATTGCATTTTGAGGCATATTATATTCCTCAGGGTTATCCATGTTTTGGAAATATTCTATCGGGATTTCTAGCTCATTAACACTCGGTTGAGGTATCGTTCCATTAGCCAAATCCTGAAGGTAGGCATCGGGAATATCCGTCTGACTACCGACTAATACCATTGCTTCTTCTAAAGGGATATCTCCTCCCTGAGCGAGATTGATGGTAGCATCCTTGATGAAATTCATCGTTTCAGATCCAGAGTTTAAAATGGATAATTGCGGGCCAGCCTGAAAATTGAAGCGGGCAGCTTTACTCCCGCCACTCATCATTTTCAATAATAAAGGAAATTGAATGTAACTCAAATCAATGTTCCGCTCAGCGATCATGCTTTGAACCTCCTGGGCGGTTTCTATCATCTGGTAAATCTGCCCTTGAGCTGCCTTAATCGATTCGAGCTGAAGACCAAATTTTTTGGTAAAATCAACTCCAAAAGTCGCTCCTACAGGAGCCCATTCATAATTGGCTGTAGCCGAATAACGTGGATCCGCTGAAAGGCCTTTATCCAAAACAAAGGTGGAATTAACAGAAGAGGTAAGCCCCAGATGTATCTTTGGCTGTGCCATTGCAGCACTTGCGCAAAGAACTAAGATAAATATTTTGATGCCTTTTTTCATAATTTTAATTGTATACAACTTCAGATGCTAATTTTCAATATTAATACCTTAAAGGTGTGAATTGTAATTTTCCGATATTGACTTGCTTGCAGGTTTATAGTACACGAGTAAATTATTATGGGTTAATGTACGATCAAGTTTTTTTCTGAAATTCCTGTTGGGAAACCGAAAACAGATTTTTCCTCGATGATTTCTCCGGGCAATTGAGTTATTTGCATTATGAACGGCAATTTTAAGAATGATGTAATTGATTATCTGATGTCTATTTGCCCTGATTGCAATATAATAGCCGATAAACATATTATGGCTGAAGGGCATGGTGACATCTATCTACCAGGTATAAATTGTGGGATAATTCTACATTCTTTGTCAGATAAGGATAAAAAAGAGCAAATAAATCATGTGAACGCATCTATAAAAATTGTGCACTTATGGGAAGATCAATGGGTTTTCCATCGAAAAAAAATGTGTTCTAAAATAAAATCGCTCATTGGAGCAACGCATAGAATTCACGGAAGAGAGACTAAATTGGTTGCAATTGACAACACCCAATT
>JAUUZS010000379.1 GCA_030589835.1 Cyclobacteriaceae bacterium | reverse complement strand
GCTTCTTTTCTTTTCATCGTTTTGGGTTATTGATTTGTTAGCTCAAAAAGTATTCTATTTGATCAAAGGAACCGTAATGTTTTTATTGCAATCAAATTTATATAAATTGGCATAATAAACCATCATCATTTTTTTATAATTAACTACATGAGATGCATGATAGAATTATTGACATACTTAAAATTTTGTTTGGAAATAATATAAAGGCAAATTGCCTTTCTCAAGTCGCACAATGAGTTGCTCCTCCCAGATACTAATCTGTTGTGAGGGTTCCGTGGACAGAAAATACAAAACAACAGTAATATGATAGAAAATACAGAAATTAATTACCCAAATATTAGACAAAGCTGGGGCATTGTGGGAATCGTAATACTCGCGATGATCGTATTTTCACCCGTTATTTTTTTTCTTAATAATAGAATAGGGGACGAGTTGTCTTTTTTGGTCTACTATATGATTACAATGGGAATCTCTTTATGGATTGCCGATGTAATAAGGAGAAAAAAAACAGGCGTTAGCATCTATAACTTTGATTTTGGCTCAGCGAAAATTATTGCATTGGTTTGCATTGCTGTAATTTCACTTCAGATAGGAATAACATCACCGATTGTCAGCTTGATACCGGTCCCTGAATTTTTGAATGAAATGCTAATCGAAATGGCAAATCGAACTGGGGTATATTCATTTATTGCCATTGTTATTGCAGCGCCCATATTTGAAGAGCTGATCTTTAGAGGGATTATCCTTGATGGACTTCTCAAGAAATACACTCCGCTAAAATCAATTCTTTTATCAAGCTTTCTTTTCGGGCTTATTCATCTGAATCCGTGGCAATTTATCGGTGCATTTATAATTGGCATTTTTTCTGGATGGATTTATTATAAAACTAAAAAGCTGACTTTACCTATACTCATGCATATGGCAAATAATTTATTTGCTTTTGTAGGCATGTATTTTACTGACGCTGAAACCATGATGAACCAATCCTTAACTGAACAATATGGCGGGCTATTAAACTTGATTCTGATCACTGTTGGGGGAATAGTAGTTGCAATAATCTGTATTCGAATTTTAAGAAATGATTTTAATAAAGCAGAAATCATAGTTTGGCAGATCAAATCCCCAACACAGCCGGAAGAATAGTAAACAGTTATATTGGGAAGTACCTAACCTGGATAAGCCAGAAAAGTGTCTAGAGTTTCAAGTATTTAAAGTACCTAAAGTTGAAGGATTCTTCTCAACTTTAGGCACTTTAAACTTTAGTTCACTCCAAACTTTTGCCAAATAATACACGAATATTATAACTTAGATACTATCATGGTAAATGATCAATTCTGATAAATATCTTAATAAATATTAAGCTATCATTGTCCTCATCTGGGCCTCCAAATGGAAGACTCCGATGTGGCCTTAAATGTTTTTTTCTTATGACCCTGTTATCGTAATTTCTAAGCACCTTTGAGAAAACAGAATCCAGGGATTCCATTCATATATATTGCGTCAGCTCAGTATAAAAAGATATTGCCTTCATTTATTTTCCTGTATCCATCTATCAATGTCCCGATCCTTCAAACAAATCGCCGGTGCCAGCCGCTCCTTGTTTCTTTTCCTGTGCCACTTTATTGAATCTGTAAGTGGCTGTAAGTACGAATAAGGGTGATTTCGGACTGACTGAAGTAATGGATT
This sequence comes from Cyclobacteriaceae bacterium, assembly GCA_030589835.1. Next base: position 3,185 of record JAUUZS010000379.1, on the reverse strand, counting down.
CCAATCCAGCACCGGTTTGAACGCTGTGGTATTGAGCGGTGGCAAACACATCGCTAATGCCTAATGTGGCCGATAGCTTACGATCAAAAAACTGCTGTTGAATGGAAAGGTTGATATAATAAAAAGCATCCCTGACGCCTTGCGTGCTTACGGATGGCCCCACATAGTTCCCGTCGAGCTGGATGCGGCTGCTCTTCCCAAACCTAAAACTATTGGATAAGCGTGTCCGCCAGTTCAAACTTTCATCGTCCACTCCGGGCACTTTATATTCACTTTCTATCCGGTATCTAAACAGGTTTCCTGTGATATTCAAAGTCCACCAGGGTTGGATTTCCACCAGTCCCATCAACTCCACACCCAAGGAATAATCACTGCCTACATTTGATATTGAGTCCAGGGTCACATTGGGTTCGTATACTGTTCTTACGCGTTCAATTTTATCGTTTTTAATGCGGTAATACGTTTCAATGGAGAAGAAGTTTTCGTTGATGTCTTTTTGAAAACCCAGTTCAAAGGAATTTACATATTCGGGGCGTACATGTGGATTTCCGGTTCGTGCGGTGTAAGCATCGGCAAAGGTTACATAAGGCTCCAGAAAATGCAACCTTGGCCTGACGGTTCTTCTTGAATAGCTGGTGGATAGGGTATTGCTTTTGCCAAAGGAATAATTCATGTGGCCGGAAGGGAATAGCTCGACACGATCCTGAACATGCTCAGCCCAAGCCTCGGAGCTTTCGAGCACTCGGTGGGTGTGCTCAGCACGAATTCCAACCTGGTAGGCTAGATTTCCCAGTTTATCTCCTACAATTCCATACAGTGCCTGAATGCCCCTGAAGAATCGGTAAGCGCTATAATAATCATCCCTGAAATAGAAGTTGTTATCTTCTTCGTTGTAGTCATTCATGCTGTAATCGCCATCTTCTATGTATTGAAAATACTGATAGCCAGCTTCAAATTTCCCTGTCTTATTTTTGAAGGGGCGCACGTAATCCAATTTTCCCTGAACGGTTAAACGGAATTCCTCTTCCCAGGAGCGCTGTCCATCGTGCTGCACATTGTCTTCTGTAAGGTCATTTTCAAAATACTCCATACTGTATCCGTAGGAAGAAAAAAGTGAACCCGACAATTGATGACCATTGTTGTCAAAGTTGTGGTGGAAGCCGATGTTCCCCGTTATGAAATCTTCATTCAGATCTTTATAATCATAGCTGTTGAAATCATGGCTTTCATACATATTGCCTTCTGCGGTTTTGGTTTCGGTATAATCTAAATCCCCGAGGTATCCACTGCCCCGGTCACCGGCTTCAAGATCAAATTGCCAGGAGGTCTTCCCAACCTGGTATTCAAAGCCCCCACGTAGAGAAGATTTATAGGATCGACCGATTCGGATGCCCTCAGATAAGGCCAAATGTGTGGTGTCATGCACTACAGTTTCTTTGGATTGGGTGAAATCGCCTTTCCGGTAACGGGTCATTTTAGTTGCTCCAATGTACCATTGAAAGTCATTCTTCTTTTTAGATAAAAGCAGATCAAGGTTGTATGATTCCACCGAGCTACCCATTACGTTTAACAACGCATTGAATCCACTGGCACTTATCTTTTTGGTCACTACATTAATAATGCCTGCCGTACCTTCTGCATCGTACCGAGCTGAAGGATTGGTGATAATTTCTATGTTGTCGATTTGCGAAACCGGTATTTGCTCCAGTGCTTCTCTGCCACTAAGCAGTCCGGGCTTGCCGTCAATCAATACCGTGTAGCTGCTGCTGCCGCGCAGTGATACGTTCCCTTCAATGTCCACGTTTATTGACGGAATGTTGATCAGGGCGTCAACGGCAGTTCCTCCGGCAGCGCTAAGGTTTTTGCTTACATCGATCACCTTTTTATCAACCTGATAAGAAATGGCATTTCGCGAGGCACTTACCTCTATTTCATCAAGTTGTTTGGCAGAGGAAGCAATTTCTATTTCTCCTAAATTCAATTTGTTGTTTGAGGCACTCAGATTAATGTTATTAATGTATTTTTTACTGTATCCTACAAAATTAACCTCAATGTAATATTGCCCGATGGGTAACTTGTTCAAATGGAATTCCCCTCCATTTTCAGTTAAGCCTCCGGTAATCATGCTTGAATCAGCCTGGTTGAACAGTGCAACAGTAGCATAATCCAGTTTGGTGCCATTGTTGCCTTCCACAACAATCCCGGAAATGGCACCATTTAATTTCGTATTGTGTGTTTGTGCCATGATGCACTGTATGCCCAAGAAGGTGAGTAGGGCAGTAATTAATATTTTTCTCATCAGTTTATATTTTGTGGAATTCACACCAATTGATATATTATTATTATGCTAAGAGTCTTCCTGTGGCCAGAAGGGTCTTAAAAATCAGCTCAGACTATGCCTGTTTATAAAAACGGCGCAAGATACATAATTATAGTTTAAAGCAGAAAGGTAAAAGGTGAAGGCTGATGGAGGCAGGCAGTTGCAGAGCAGCTTATTGGATTGAGAAGAAGTTTTTCAAGGTATTATGGGAATACAGTTAACGTAGAAAATGACCGTATTCTATATCCCAGTTGAAGATAGTCATTTCAATTCGACTAAAAATCCATTAGATTAGCACGGGTACGACAGAAGTAATTGTATGACTTTTCGGAGTGGACTCATTGTTAATTTGTTATTTTGTTCAAAATCAGAAGCATCTTTTATGGTCGTTGTAATTCCATTTTTCATGATATTGAGTCGTGAGATCAAGGCGCTAAACTACGATCAAAGGAATTTTGACCTACAAATGGAACCCTTCTCTTAATTGATGTCATTGCATTGAAAGAGATACGATTTCAAGAAGGATTTTAATTAAAAATTATAATATAGTTTTTTGGTATATAAATTGCTTGTTACTAAAGTCTTGAAAGTTTAGGAGCACCTTATTTTCTTGTATATCATAATTTTTGTGAAACCATGAACCATATTAGAAATAATATAATGTTTCACACTTAACAATTGTCAAATGAAAAATTTAATAATTTTAACATTGTTTTCGCTTTTAATGCTGCTCAATTCACCAAACCTTAAAGCACGATTTACCGTAAGTTATCATCATACAATAGTCAACTTTGTTGGCTTCAAAAAAGAAACTGAAAAAGGATTGATTCCCGAGTTGCGTGAGGGAACTAAAAATGAATTACAG
>JAUUZS010000156.1 GCA_030589835.1 Cyclobacteriaceae bacterium | reverse complement strand
GCGGGTTATTATACCACCAACAACAGCAAGGAAGATTATAATTTTATAAAACCGGAAAATGTATGGGACGACTCTTCAAATAAGGCCAGTTGGAGAAACAGAGAAGAAAATCAACCGTTTTTTCATATTTTTAATACCGGTATCACGCATGAGGGAAAACTTCATTTTAAGCAAAATTCCATAGAAAACAAACCTCCAACAACAGACAAAGAATCGTTTAAAGTTCAACCAAATCATCCAAATACAGAATTATTTAAATACACCAATGCCTTTTATCGCGATAAAATAATTGAAATGGATGCAAAATTAGGTGAGGTCATCAACCAATTGAAGGAAGATGGCTTGTATGATGATACTTTTATATTTTATTATGGAGATCACGGTGGGGTTTTACCGGGAAGTAAAGGCTATTTGTACGAAACAGGCTTGCATGTACCCATGGTGGTTCATGTTCCTGAAAAATACAAACACCTGGCACCAAATAAAATTGGAAGTACGGTTAAAGGCTTTGTGAGTTTTGTGGATTTAGGGCCTACCGTATTGAATCTGGCAGGGGTTGAAATTCCAAAAGGAATGGATGGCAAACCTTTTTTAGGGAAAAATGTAAGTTTAGAAGACATTAATAACCGAGATGAAACCTTTAGTTATGCCGATAGATTCGATGAAAAGTACGATATGGTTCGTGCCTTAAGAAAAGGCAAGTACAAATATGTCAGAAACTATCAACCTTTTAATTACGACGGATTGATGAACCAATACCGTTACAGACAACTGGCCTATAAAGAATGGGCCAAATTATATAAGAGCGGTGAATTAAATGAGGTTCAGTCCCATTTTTATAAGTCAAAACCAGCTGAGCAGCTTTTTGATATAGAAAAGGATCCCTTTGAAACAAAGAATTTGGCCGAAGACACTGCCCATAAAAAAACTGTGCTCTTAATGAGAGAAAGACTCAATAGCTATATGACAAACTTACCCGATCTTTCATTTTACCCAGAGCATATTCTTATAAAAAATGCCTTTGACAATCCCGAAAAATTTGGCCAGGATCATAAGGGTGAACTTTTAAAATATATGAACATCGCAGATTTAAGTATCTCAAATTTTGACGATGCAAAATCCGCACTGAAAAAAGCATTGAATTCCAAAGATCCCTGGGAACGCTATTGGGCAATCATTGTCTGTAGTACCTTTGGAAAAGAGGCTGTTCAATTCGATTCAGAAATCAAAAAAATTGCACTTTCAGATTCCGAAAGGATCAATAAGATTCGGGCCCTGGAATATATGGGCTTGGTATTAAACGAAAACCCTTTAAAGGCGATGGCAACAATACTTGGTGAATCCGATAATCCGGCAGAGACATTGTTGATTTTAAACTCCATGGTATTGATGACTGACGGTGAATTTGCTTACAGGGAATCATTCAATTTTGAAGGAATTCCTGAAAAAATAAGGAAACTCAAACCCCTGTCCAATAGATTTGAACATCTGGAGAAGAAATCGACCAAATGATATAGATTAACTACAATTTCCCGAGAGGTTTTTGATCATTTTTTCTTAACATTTGAACAATTTTTTTTACTTCCTTCCCGGATGCTTTCCCCACTCATATCTTTTACTCATATCAAAATTTGGGTTTGGTACAGGCCGCTTAGCACTGGTATCTTCCTGCCATTTTATTAAAGCCGTTTTCATAGTGGCTAACTTATCAGGATAGCTAAACTTCAGGTCTGTCATTTCATTGATATCATATTTTAGATTATATAAGTCGAATTCACTTGATACCAAATTTTCCACAAGCTTCCAATCGCCCTTTCTCAGTGCTGACATGGGCTGCTCATGGTGGTATACTGGATAATGCGTAAAAATTTCACGTTCCGGATCAAATTTATTAGCGGTTAAGGCCGGAAGCATAGAAAATCCATCGAGAACCTGACCTTCAGGTGCCTTTCCGTTTGACATATCCATAAAAGTAGGATAAAAGTCTACCGTTGATACCAAGGCTTCAGACGTAGAACCAGGAACAATCTTTCCGGGCCATCTCACGATCAAGGGCACTCGAATCCCTCCTTCATACAAGGTGCCTTTCCCTGCGCGTAAAGGTGTATTAGAAGTTGCTACATATCGCAAAGGGTGACCTTCAGGGTATACATTTTTGCTATTGCCTCCCAGTAAGGGAATATTATCAAAACGATTATCAACACCTCCATTATCCGAACAGAAAATAAACAGGGTATTGTCCGTTAGTCCATGCTCCTCCAATGCCTGCATAAGATCCCCAACACTCTTATCTACATGTTCTATCATTGCCGCATAAACCGCATTACTGGCATAATCCGGATCCTTTTTCTTTTTCAGGTATTTATCGATTAAAATACGGTCGGCATCCAACTGAACATGCACATCATAATGGGAGATAAAGAGAAAGAAAGGCTGCTTTTTTTGCTCCTTTATAAAGTCTATACCCATGTCTGTAAGAAGCTCACTCAACCGTTTGTTGGTATTTGATTTATAAGCAGGCAAAAACTTAGGCTGATAAAAACCTCCTCCTGCATACACATGTGCCTTATCATAACCTCGGGCATCCGGTAAATGATTGGTATTATTGCCCAGATGCCATTTGCCAAAATATCCAGTCTTATAACCAGACGCCTGCATCATATCTCCGATAGTCGTTATTTCATCTGGTAAATGCTGTACTTCGTGATGCGGAACAGTCACCTCTTCGAAAGGGCGCCAATGCCCCGGGATAAAATCAAATATCCCCACTCTGGCCGGGTATTGTCCGGACTGAATACTTGCCCTTGTAGGCGAACAAACCGGGGCTGCATAGGCATTATTAAATAATATCCCTTGTTTCCTCAAATTATCAATATTGGGGGCCTCATTGAAATTGTTTCCATAAGCAGGCAAATCCCGTCCTCCGAGATCATCGGCCATGATCATCACAATATTTGGTTTCTTTGTTTCTTCTGAAATTGAAGTTTTCGTATTCATTTTTTTACAAGTGGATAATAATACCATTGATACTAATGACGTAATTATTGCTCTTGTAATTCTCATATTTTCGCTTAGATTATTTAATAAATTTTTCTTTATCAGCCTAATTTACAGATTATAATTTAATAAAGTCTATTCATTCTAGCTAGCTGTATTTTTTAAATTACGATATTTCAATATTGGAGGTAGTCAACAGACCGTTAATTTCTGCCACTTACAATCATTGCGGCATTAAAAGCATCCAGTGCTGAACTTTGGGATGACGCACCAGTTTTTTGGGGATGCGCATTCCATACGCTACCAATTTCATTATTCGTTTGATCTCTGGCAACAGACCAGATAGAATCGGCATTTTTTAGGATAAATTTTTTATACTCCTCTTTCGGCGACACAGCATATAGAAATCCCAAATGCCGCATGAATATGCCCTTAAACTGAGTCGCATCACCATTAAGATTTGGTTCATTCGGATCTTTTAATATCCCATTTTCATAGACCAGATTGCTAATGGTGGCGAGCGCAATTTTATGTGCCAATTCCAATAGGTTCTCATCCTGTTTCTCTTGATATAATTCTACCAATGCGCTTAAGATCATGCCTTGATTATAGGTGTGGTAACTTCCATCGCTAACTTCACATAGCTTATTTAAACCATTTTCTACAAGATATTTTTCGTTTATCATTCCCGAATTCATAAACCATTCCCAAGTGTCTTCGGCCCACTCCAAATAGGTTTTCCCAAGTGTCTTGCCTCCTCCTCTCTGATGTAATCGTATTGCACCCAACATAAATAGTTCATTTTGAACCGCCGATTTCCCAATCTTCGGTTTTTTCCAATAGACACCACCGCCACAAACAGCATCCCAACCGGTAGCCATATCAGCAAAAGTGATGCGTGCCATTTTAAGGTACTTGTCATCTTTTGTAAGTTCATATGCTTCGATCCATGCCAATATCCACCAGCCTTCATCATCATAATAGTCATTGATATAATTTCGGCATATCCAATTATCTTTGGGATCAGGCATCGGGACTTCAAATTCTTTACATATCTCGAAAGAATTTTCAATAACATCCAGATACTCCTTAGAGCCTGTTATTCTTGAATAATCAATTATTGCAGTAAGTGCATTGGCTGCATTCCACCAACTTGTGGTCTCATAAAGTCCTGTCTCCACATTATACCACTTTTGCAAAGTTATAATTGATGCATCAGCATATTGATTATATGGTTCGCCTTTCTTACATGAGTCAAGCAGCAGGCTCAACAATATAACAAATACAGTTGTTTTTTTCATCTCATTATAATTTAAAATTCTCAGAAGAATTCGATGCCTCTCTGCCATAGGCAGACTAGCGTTGAATAAGTTTATTCAAAATTTAGTTGTCCAAAAAATTCAGGCAAGTGAAATTTGGGTTCAGGATAATTAATAGGAGCCCATGTAAGCCAATGCGGATGTGAGCTTTTGTCGGCACACTTATAAAAATTGGCCCTCCAGCTTATACCAGTTCCCGGCTGATCAACTTTCATATATTTTGAAAGGATAGCGATTGGGATGCTGTATTCCAACGTCCAGTTCTCTGGTTCTGTAGATTCTTGTTCCACATTTCTTGTCAAAGAAGGTGAGATTGTTATTTTTTTGCAATCTTCAAGGCTCACTGGACCATTTATTTCGCGATTGTTGAGGTGATAATTAAATAGAAAAACACCTTTACAATTTGCTTCGAAATTAAAATATCCTCTTTCCATATCGGGCCCGGGAGTAAAAAAGAACTCTACACAGCTGTCCTCCCAAACCCTTCCATGTGTCTCTTTTGCTACGGCCTTTATATAGCAATCATTGACACTGAAAATAACATAGATATTATCCTGATCATATCGCAACTTCACCTTTGTTTCTGGAAAGTGAGAAGGCTTATCACCCATGAAATTATTTAAGCTAATTGATTTGGTCTTATCCCATATTTCTTTATCCCACTCCGAATTAATGTCATGAGGTTCAGTGGATTGCTTAACCTGATACGCGTATTTTATATTATCTGAAGCCATGTCTATTTTATTGGTATTTAATCTTTTGCATTGTAATAAAAGTAGGGGTATTAATAAAATTAGTGAGATATACGTATTTAGTTTAATATTTTTCATCATTAGAGCCTGTTTTGTTTGTCAGCCAATTAAGCAGCATGTATTTACGTAATCTTACCCAATTTTTAAATCGAACGGAGGTTGATTAATCAATTTTATTTCCTAAAAATCAAAATACCAATTAAACACATCCGTTTTTAAACCGATAGAAAACCAGGTAGAATTTGATTTATCGAAGACATTTGTGGGTGCATCGGGATTAAAATCTCTAAATGTGAGTCCGGCAAACAATTTTAAATTGGTGGTGGGATTCATCAAATAGCCCACTTGCAAATCCCCTATAAAAATATCGGCTTTATTTCCCTGTCCAATTTCATTGCCATAATCTGAGATTCTATTGTCGGTATCCTGATAAATATTACCTCCGTAACTGATATTTTCGGGATCATCTTTAAAATCAAATCCTTTCTTGCCTATTACAAATTTTGCATTGGCAAACCAACGATCTTTACTATATCTGGCGATACCCACAAATTCTCTTAAATTTGCACCCCATAAATGGGCCAGGGGTTGATTGTTATGTCCCAAATTATAATTTAATTCTTTATGAGAATAAGTATAGGGTCTGATAGCGTTATATTCTCCCTGTAGATACAAGTTTTTTACATTAAAGGCATTGATATATTTCGCTCCTAATTGAATTCCAAATTTATTTGCCCACCAACCGTTGTTTTTCGTCATTTCGGAAACCCTAAATTCGTCAAAAACCAATTGAGAATATAAAGAAGCGCTTTTCAATTTATATTTCATATTCAAGCCCAAAAGCGCATTCCCCGCTCTGGATCCTCTGGAAAACTCTACGGCTGTATAAAAGATAAGCGGATTTAAATAATTAATATCAAAACCTCTGTCATTTGCATCATCCCAAATCACGGCTTCAAATAATCCCAAATTAAACTTTTCAGTCACGTTCCAGCTTAAATGGTGGAGTGCCATAAACTTTTGTCGATAGGCACCATCTTCCGATAACTCGATTCTTACATCCTGCATCCACATCCAAAGGTTGGTATATTTAATTTTCCAAAAGTTGGTGTTTATTTTAAAAAATGGATAGGGCGAGGCCACATCTGAAAACAAGATGGATCTATAACCATCTCCAATAAAATTTTTGCCATGCCCAAACTGGAAGTTAAAAAATTTGTTCGGGGTATAGGATAAATAGCCTTCTGCAACCGGATAGTCATAGGAATCTCTAATAACTTCTTTTACAATCCCTCTTCCGGGAATAATTGCCGGATTATTATCGCCTGGGCCGATATAGTCAGCATATTGCTTTACATATCCAGGGAACCAACCCTGACTTTCATAAAAACTAGCTGAAAAATTAAAGTTTTTTCCCAATCCACCATTGACTTGTACGGCCCTGGTATTGTTAAAAGTATTTATCCCTTCACTGTCTCTTCCCACCTGTAAATCGACCATCGGATTGATGGTAAACCAATAATCATCTCCTTTGATATAAGCCATATGCTCATTGAACACTTTTCTTCCAAACCATGTCGATTTCTTCTTCATGAGCTTGTTCTTTTCAGCGTCCAGATCTATATGTTTGCTGACCTCTGAATACAGATAAGGTTTCATAGAAGTATGACTATTGCCTGTCTGATTTAAATAAAATTCATACGAATCATAGGCTTCATGTGTAAATGGTATGTTGAGCCTACTTTTATGTTCAGGAAACAAAGTAGAAGCCTTGGAAATATCCTTGCCATCTTTCATTAAATCCTCATTATCTCCTGTATTAAGAGCTTCAATGTCGTCTTGAAAGTTATTTTCCAATGGAATTTTCAGGGGCAACACAAACTGCATTTCAATGGGATGGTTGTTATATTTTGCGGGCGTAATAGTTGGTAATACTGTAAATACGCGTTCAACTTCCTCTTTTAATTCTTTAAAAGGAGAATTCACATAAATCGTTTTAAATTTCCCTTCAGAAGTAACTACAAAAATGACATTAATAGAGCCGGTAAAATTTTCATTTTTTACGTTTTCTGGTAATTTAATTTCGTCGATTATGGCTTTCTTTACTTCGTTTTTAAAACAACTGGAAAGTCCTGAAATTACGGTAGAATCACAGGCTTTAAAAACCGGGTATTTTTCTATTTGTGAATACAGGGCCATTGAGCCAAGAAGCAGCACAAAACTTAATAGGGTTTTTTTCATTCTTTATTATTTGGGGATTTTTGTCACTTCATCATCTTTCAATTGGTACTTTTCTCCACTTTCTATACAGGTAGCGATCCCGTGTGCATCAAATTCTAAACGATGTCCAAATGCGCTGATCCATCCTATTTGAACCGAGGGGTTTCCAACAACCAAGGCAAAGGGTTTTACCGCTTTGGTTACAACGGCTCCTGCACCTACAAAGGCATACTCACCTATATTATTTCCACAAATTATGGTGGCATTAGCTCCGATGCTGGCTCCTTTTTTGACCAACGTTTGCTGATAATCATTTCTTCTTATCACTGCACTTCTGGGATTAACGATATTTGTAAAAACCATGGAAGGACCTAGAAATACGTCATCCTCGCAAATAACGCCTGTATAGATGGAAACATTATTCTGAACTTTTACATTTTTGCCAAGCACTACATTGGGGGATATCACAACATTCTGACCAATATTGCAATTTTCACCTATTATCGAATCCGGCATAATATGACTAAAATGCCAAATTTTAGTGCCTTGGCCTATGTTCACACCGTCATCGATTACGGCAGTTTCATGCGCAAAATAGGGTTTGTTATTCTTCATTTATGTCCGGTTATTGAATAAAAAACGCTTTTTATTCATTTAGCGTATAATCTTCAATTTAAAATTCTTCTATTACCCTAGCCGCTGCAATATATTTAATATTGAAACTATGAGTGAATTTACTCCTTCAAATTTACGAATTAATATACGATTTTCGAGTTTCTTAGAATATTGTTCAGTCCCCCATAATTAAAAAAGCCCAACCGATAGGTTGAGCCTTTATTCGTTAAAACCACTCCATTAAGTTTATTCCACCTTAAAAACTATGGGCAGGGAATAACCCACATTAACTGCATTTCCACGTTGCTTGCCAGGCTTCATCTCTGGTAATAAATCAATAACTCTTTGTGCTTCCTCAGCCAACTTCTTATGAGGAGATCTTGCCTGAATATTTACAATATTTCCAGTTTTATCAATCTTAAAAGTAGTGTAAATTCGTTGTAATCCAGGTGCCAAATTCAATTGCTCTGCCAAATCGGTATCAAATTTTCTATTGACGAATTTACTGATCTGTTTTACAAAACATTTCTTTTTTTCCTCATTGGTTCCTTCGCAACCAGGAAATACAGGAACTTCTTCAAGAATTAAAAAAGGGACATCATCACTAAAATCATCTCCAATTGGCTCTTCAATATTAGGTAGATCCTTTAAT
>JAUUZS010000280.1 GCA_030589835.1 Cyclobacteriaceae bacterium | reverse complement strand
TGCACAGCAGTGCAAAACCTGCACCAATTGTAGCCAGCGACAATAATCACGAAAAGGGCTTCATTACCCGAAGTGAGATGAAAATCCTATTTGACGATGACAAAAAGTCAATTACTATAGAAACCCCGGCCGGAAAAAAGGTGGTTTTGGATGAAGATGCAGGATCAATAGTGGTGGAAGATGACAATTCGAATATCATTACTATTGACGATTCAGGCATTGCAATAGAAAGTGCCGGCGACATCAATCTTACCGCTTCAGGAGATGTAAATATTGAGGGGACTAATGTAAAAATCACAGCCAACGCAGAGTTCAAAGCCGAAGGATCTGCGGGAGCAGAGATGTCTTCCAGCGCCACAGCAAAATTAAGTGGTTCTTTGGTGCAGATAAACTAAACTATTACTAATGCCCACAAACGGGTTATATGCTAAAAAATTTATAAACGTAAAGAATATGCCACCAGCTGCCAGAATAACAGATATGCACACATGCCCTATGGTTACCGGGGTTGTTCCTCACGTAGGCGGGCCTATCCTTCCCCCGGGTGAACCAACAGTACTGATTGGTGGACTCCCGGCTGCCAAAGTTGGGGATATGGCAACTTGCGTAGGGCCACCAGATACGATAATTGCAGGTTCGGGAACGGTAATGATCGGCGGAATGCCCGCAGCGAGAATGGGAGATAGCACAGCACATGGTGGAGTAATCATTTTGGGATGTCCAACAGTAATTATAGGAGGTTAACATGGAGTACAAAGATTCATTTTTAGGTACCGGTTGGGGATTCCCGCCGGAGTTCAATCAAAAAACCAAACAAGTCTTAATGACTTCAAATGAGGAGGACATAAAGAAAAGCCTGGAGATATTATTATCGACTCGTTTGGGAGAACGAATTATGGTTCCTTCCTATGGATGCAATTTGGATGAGCTTCTTTTTAAACCCCTGGACCTCACGCTAAAAACTTTTGTGGTAGAACTGATTCGTACTGCATTATTGTATCACGAGCCAAGAATCGATGCGAAAAAAATAGATATTTCAGAAACGGATGAACTAGAGGGGGAATTACTGATAAACATTGATTACATCATTAGAAGTACAAACTCAAGAAGAAATGTTGTCTTTCCTTTCTATAAAGAAGAAGGGACAAATATATAAAGCATAAAAAACGTATGTCTGACGAAAGTAAACATATAGACAATATCATATTTAAAAGAAATGGTACCAACCAGCAAGAACGCTTTAATAGCGTTTTAGCACCAGGCAATCTTGATCTTCACGATTTTGATATCGAAGATTGGGTGCTATTCGCATATAATTTTGCCAAACATGTAAATTTCTTTGACCTCAATGATGATCAAAACCCGGCAGGTGACTGGCAGGAATTTTTTAATCATTTCGGATTTGTAAATAAAGATATTCCAAAGCGAACAGAGAAAAGCTACCAAACCCTCAAAACCCAAATATCAGAGATTCTGGCAGATCTTGAAGCCAAAAGTAGTGTGACACCTCATATGACACTCTTTATATGCTTTTTAAAATTGCTGGAGCTATCAAAGCAACGTTTTAATCAAATCACCAAAAAGCATTTGGATTTCTTCTATCAGGATATTCTTCAGATAGAAAAACTGCCTGCAACAGCAGATAAAGTGCACATTATTTTTGAATTGGCAAAAAGAAGTGTGGAGGAACGCATCAAAGAGGGCACAGAACTGGACGGGGCGAAAGATGCAAATGGCAACAAACTTATATTCAAAACCACCGAGGACCTCATCGCCAACAAAACCTCCGTCACACAGCTAAAAAGCCTTTTCAATGACATTAACCTTGGCGAAATCAAATACAGCGCCATTGCGAATTCGCTGGACGGACAAGGTGAAGCATTACCAAAAGAATCAAATTATTGGCTTCCCTTTGGCTACACTTCCGCAGAACGTAATTATACCGCTTTGCAGGATGCCCGCCTGGGTTTTGCAATCGCCTCACCGATGTTTGATTTGCAAGAAGGCGAACGCAATATTGACGTAAGCATAACTTTTGAAACCCCATTTCAATTTGGCGCAGAATCCTTTTCTGTTGATGACCTTTTGGCAAACATCGACATTCAATGCAGTGGGGAAGAAGCATGGCTGGGTCCTTTTTCATTGAGTAAAAGTGTTCCCTTTAAAGTCTCCAGAACGGATAGCAATCAGTCTTCAACCATTGCGGGGAATCAGCTGAGACTGGTATTCCAGATTTCAAAAGATACAGCTGCTCTTACCAAATACGACAATGAAAAACTGGGAGAATTATTTTCCTCGTCACACCCGATAATTCGGTTTATTATAAAAACCGAAAACCAAAAAGGGCATTTCCTGTTCAGGAATCTAGTGACAAAGGTTGTGAAAGAGGTCAAGATAAAGATTGACGTCAGAGATATCAAATCCTTAACCTTAGATAGTGACACAGGTGTTCTAAATGCTGAGAAACCTTTTTACCCTTTCACCACACAACCCGTAAAAGGATCTTCCTTTTCCATTAATTACCCGGAAATGTTCTCGAAAAAGTGGACGGATGCAAGCATAAATATCAAGTGGAAGAACACACCAAATTCTTTTGTAAGTCATTATGAAGCCTATAAATTATCCTATTTAGATACTTCCAGCAGAGTTGATTTTGACAAGGCAATGTTTATGGTGATTCGGGAAGAAACAGAGTTTTCTGCCAACCAACCTGAAAAGGTAAGTGAAGAAAAGCAAAAAAATACACCCCTCGCCGCGGATCAATTCGTACTGAATAAGAATGTGGAAGACCTAATCGTTGCAACTGACGAGTATTTCAAAGCAACGCTGTCGGTATTAAATAAAGAGGAATGGGATGAGCAAAATCATTTGCTTACCTTATTTAATGATCTGGAAGATGATGACTTATATGAAACAAATGTTTCTGTAGATGGAACCGGTTATGATATTGATAAAAGTGGCCCGATTCGTTTAAGTCTGAACCAGTCATTCTATCATTCTTTATTTCCAAGAATATATACCCTGGCATTGACCAACGATAATGCTGAAACACTTATCCCCAACGATCCTTATACTCCTTTTGCCGATACGTTAAGCTTAAGTTATACCGCAGAAGAAAGTACGGACTTCAGCAAAAAAAGTAAAAAAGAATATATAAGCAATAGGATAACACTATTCCACGAAAACCCCTTCGGGCAATATGAAGAACATTCCTACCTGAAAGAGCAGGCAAAAGAGCAAAACATCTTAGGCAAAAACATGACATCTGATAGCTGGCTGGTTCCGGATTACTGCCATGGAGGGGAACTATATATAGGATTAAAAGATGCTGAAATTTCTCAGCAGATTTCGTTATTGATTCAAGTATTAGAAGGAAGCGAAAATCCTACTGCAGACTCTTTTTCCGGTAAGCAGAAAGTGGAATGGGCGATTCTATGCGACAATCAATGGAAAGGCCTGGAAGACAGTTTGCTGGCTAATGGCATCGACAATTTTTTGAGATCAGGGATAGTAAAATTCAGCATACCAAAGCAAGCGACTAAGGACAATACCAGGCTTCCGAAAGACATCATATGGATCAGGGCAAAAATGCACAAATCATACGACGCGGTGTGTAAAGTGATTGATGTAAAAGCGCAGGCTGTTTTAGCTCAGTTCCAAAATAATAATAATGACCTGAATCATCTGTATAAAGGCTTGCCGGCTGAAACCATCTCAAAGCTAATTGATCGCATAGCCCGGATTAAGAGCGTCTCCCAACCCTTCAATTCCTTTGACGGGATACCGCTGGAATTAGATCATGAATATTATAGAAGGGTCAGTGAGCGTCTTCGTCACAAGAACAGGGCAATTACACTTTGGGATTATGAACATCTTGTGATGCAGGAATTTTCTGAGGTTTACAGGGTAAAGTGTCTCAATCATACCTCTGAGCATTCATTCCTTTCGCCGGGTGACGTAACGCTGGTCGTAGTTCCTGATATAATAAATAAGAATGTATTCGATATTTATGAACCAAGGCTAAGTAAAGCGACATTAAATAAGATACAAAATCATATCAACAGGCTAAATACCATGCATGTAGATGCAACGGTGATCAATCCCGAATATATGCAGGTTGTTGTAAAGCTAAAGGTGAAATTTTATCTGAAGTATGATGAAAACTTCTATACCAAACAGCTAAATGAAGATATCACTAAATTCTTATCGCCCTGGGCTTTTGACACGACCCAGGATATAGTTTTTGGAGTAGAGCTGAACCGAAGCATTATTATTGATTATATAGAAAAACTATACTATGTGGATTATTTGGCAGAGTTAGAAATGGCCATACACCCTGATGATCTGGAAGTCCCCGAAGATCCTAATGATGTTGCCTATCTCAATGCATTGGAATTTGTTCAGGTTCTGGCGCCTCCAAGTCCAAAACATATTCTTGTATCCGCGAAAATCCATGCGATCTCTACAGATATAAAGCCCTGTATAGAAACTAATATTGAAGAAGCAGAAAAATGTCAGTACTAAGCACACATATCAGCATACCGAAAAAAGTAGCGACGGAAAATGACCTGGACTTCTTTTACCTGAAAAAGAAAGGCATTGAATATATCGAAGCGCTTGGAGGTAAATTGTGGACAGACTATAACTCCCATGATCCGGGGATCACCATGTTAGAGATGATTTGCTATGCCATTTCAGACCTGGGAATGCGATTGGATCTCCCGATTGAAAATATCCTGGCATCAAATAAAATTAACGATGGCATCGACAAACAATTCTTTAAGGCATCGGAGGTATTGCCAACAAGTCCGGTAACGGCCCTGGACTACAGGAAACTTTTTATCGATATAGACGGAGTGAAAAATTGTTGGTTGGCCAAGCATAAAAAAACGGTATATGTGAATTGTAAAGACGATCAGCTTTCTTATAATCCCGATGATTTTAATGCCATCCCTACAGGACAAAAAAAACAATTTGTATTAAAAGGACTATATGATCTTTACATTGATTTTGAAGAACTTAATCAGGCAGAAATAGATCTGGTAAGCGAAAAAATAAGAGCGCGTTACCATGCAAGCCGAAACCTGTGTGAAGATGTTGTAGACATTAAAAAAATTGACGAGATCCCCCTGAAAATCTGTGCGGACATTGAGGTCGATACCAATGCGGATGAAGAGCTGGTTCACGCCAAGATTTTAAGAGCAATTGATGCATATTTTTCAACCACCGTAAACTTTTACTCCGTCAAACAGATGATGGATAAGGGCTACTCGACCCTGGAAATTTTTGATGGCCCGATTCTGGAACATGGATTTATTGATAAAAATGAGCTGATAGAAGCTGACCTCAGAAGTGAAGTCCGGCTATCTGATATCATGCAACTTATCATGAACGTTCCCGGAGTATTAAATATCAAGGATATTTCCCTGGGAAATTGTGGTGATGAGGACATCAATACCAACGAATGGCTAATCTGTCTTGCCGAATATCAGAAACCGGTTTTATGTAGCAAAAGTGTTTTAAATTACAACAAAGGATTACTTCCTATTAACATAAATACAACACAAGTAGCAACATATCTTAAAGAGCTTGACGACGATGATCAAAAAGCAGGAACTATCGCCGGACAGGATAAGGAATTAGAAATCCCCAAAGGGAAATACCTGAAGACCGATAGCTATACTACCATACAAAACGATTTTCCGGATACCTATGGAATTAATGAAGTAGGATTGCCGGGCAAATCTTCAGTCGATCGTAAGGCAAAAGCAAAACAACTTAAGGCCTACTTGCTATTCTTTGATCAGATACTCGGAAGTTATTTTAAACACTTAGGACAGGTAAAGGAATTACTTTCCGTAAGCGGGAACCTGAATAATACCTTTTTTACCCAGGCGGTAAAAGATATTAAAAACCTAGATGAGCTGGTAAAAAATTACCCCACGGATAATGATGATCATCTTACCTCTATCCTCTTTGAAGAATTAGACAATAATATTCAAAGAAGGAATGAAATCCTGGATCATTTACTGGCGCGTTTTGCAGAGCGATTCACAGAATA
>JAUUZS010000530.1 GCA_030589835.1 Cyclobacteriaceae bacterium | reverse complement strand
GGTTTTTATTTTATGGTTCTTCATGAGATTTTGATCTTTTAACAAGAAGTAAATCGGAATGGCCACTGCCGGTAAAATACAAGCCTGAAAAGCCTGTGAAAACACCATCAAACCGACCGGTTTTTCTTTCATAATCAAAAAACCAAAACTGAATAAAATGCCGATAAGACCAAGCCAGCGAAACATGGGCGATTGAATCTTCCGTTCTTTTCCTGCATAATCACAAATCAGCCATGGGGCAATGAGTATGATAGGAAATACGGTAGATAATCCAGCTCCACTTATCCCAAGAATCAATATAATTGCTGCAGCCTTCCCTCCCAGCGGTTCAAACATGTGGATCAAATCGATGGTATTGGTGAGCGATAATCCCATAACATGCAGTGTGCCGGCGGAGACTGCCATAATGATTCCACTTAAAAATAACATCATGGAAGCTGATACCATAGCGTCTCTTTTCTCGTCTTTCAAATGACTGACATTCCAGCCCTTTTCTGCGACAACCGTACTGCGTACCACAAAAACTGCCGCCGAACAGGTGGTGCCTGCCATGGCAGCAATAAGCCGAAAACTGCCCGGCTCATTGGGTATGCTCGGTACCATTCCTTTTACTATGGTGATATAATCAGGACTCACCAAAAAGAATACCACCACAAAGCACAAGCCCATAAAGATCACAAAAAAGGTCAACACCTTTTCAAATACTTTGTACTGGCCATTCCAAAGCAGAAAAAAAAGCAGGACCACGATCACAGCAGTTATAATCCATGGATTGAAGTGCTCAATGCCAAATGCTAAATTCAGCCCTTCCTGCAGCAACTCCACCACAATGCCCATCACGCCCATTACAGCTAACAATTCTCCGATGATGAGTGCCCCCATGATGTAAATTGCCAAGGGTTTACCAAAGGAAAACTGTTGCTTAATGTTTTTTAATGCCGTAATACCGGTGACTAGTGTCAGTTTTCCATAGGCCACCATAAGTACATAGGTGAAAATGCATGATAATATCAAGGCCCAAAAAAGCGTCATGCCATAGTCGGCACCTGCTTTGGCCATGGTAGTAATGCTTCCGGTACCAATGTTATATCCGATTAAAAATAGCCCGGGACCAACAAGGCTCAGACCAACAATAATGCGCTGCTTCAATGATTTTTTCATACTAATCTAATTGTCCGAATAAACTACTTTACCGGCAACGATGGTTTGCTTTACTTTCACTTCGCCTTCTTCCAATTCGAACAAAACCAAATCAGCTCTTTTGCCAATTGCTATCGTTCCCCGGTCGTCCCATCCAAACATATTGGCTTGATTGCTTGATGCCATTTGAATGGCTTCTTTCAAAGAGCAATCCGTAAATTTCATCATATTGCCAATTCCCAGTCGTATAGATAGTGAGGCTCCTGCAAGCACGTCCAAATCCGGGAGACGAAGTTTGCCTTCCGGTGTCAGCAATACCTTTTTTCC
Organism: Cyclobacteriaceae bacterium; assembly: GCA_030589835.1. Next base: position 1,790 of record JAUUZS010000530.1, on the reverse strand, counting down.
ATCCCACATATATTCACCCGGAGGCATCCCTGCCAGCTTAGTAATATCTGAAATCAGCATCAAATTATCGGCTCCTTTAACTTTATAAAAAACGGAAAGTTCATCTGGTGTTAAATGAAATCCATCAGCAATAATGGTTGGCGTTAATCGATCATCGGCCATTTGCGCCCAAAGGGGATTATTGTGTCGGTGGATCATATTGGCACATCCGTTCCCCAAATGTGTGGATATTCGAGCCCCTTTTTGAGCCGCCAAATGAATTTGCTCCGAATTTCCATTGTGATGACCAATAGCCACCATGATATTGTTCTGACTGCATTTTACTATAAAATCCATAACCCCTTCCAACTCAGGCGCTACGGTGGTTTTAATCACATTATTTCCGGATGCTTCCATGAAATCCTCAAACTCTTCCCAATCTGGTAATCGTACATAATTGGCATTGTGTGCGCCGCGAAATCCATCTATAGGAGAAATATAGGGCCCTTCCAGAAAAAATCCCGGTACTGAATTTGAAATTCTTTTATCTTCAAGCGACTTGTTCAGAGTTTTAAGGTTTTTGATCATCGTTTCTTTGGTAGAAGTGATGATGGTCGGCAGATAGGTGGTCACCCCTTCTTTCCACAAACCCTGTGTTGCCCTGAGCACATCCTCTACGGTAAGTCCGGCTTCGGTGAAACTTTTTCCGGCATAGCCATTAATCTGGACATCAATAAACCCGGGACTAATTATTGGTAATCGTTCTGCTTGATCGCTCTTCCCCAATGGTATGATATCAGCGATATCACCATTTTCAATAAAGATTTCTACTGGGGTATTATCACTATATAATCTACCCTTAATATTCATTTTATCCTGAGCTATAAGCACGACAGAAAGAATTGAAAGTGAAAAAACAAGAAGCGAGCGCACTAAAACTATGCTGTATTTAGCCATAATATTAAGTTATTCGTTTTTTTCGAAAAGATAAAATGAGATCAATTGAAATCCAAATTTCCAGAGTAATTCTAAGTAGTGCCTGTCTATAAACTCGGCGTCTGATTCAGAAAGTTAGCTATCAAGGCTTGCGCAGTTCGAAAAATGTGAGTTTACATTTCGTAAATGACCATTTTGAGAGCAAGCGTAACGCAGATAGCGGACTTTATGGATAGACACTAAGTAGCTGAAAACATATCATCTCCACCTTTTACACAATAATCTTGTAACTAAAATCTATTTCTGGCTATATTTAAATTACAAGCTACACATAACAACACGCAATGAAAAAATCCTGGTTAATATTTAATATCCTGCTTTTGTGCCTCACCCCGCTACTTTTTGCTCAAAAAATCACTATCGATAGAAACAAGTCCGAGCGCAAGGAATGGTTTAGTGACCTGGGATTTGGCATGATGATCAATTGGTCTATCGATGTTCAGCTCGGTGCAATGATCAGTCATAATGTTGCCGCTGCCTCCAGCGACTATCAAGATCAGTATTTCCACGAATTGCCAAAAACCTTTAACCCCAAAAAATTTGACCCTGATGAATGGGCGAAGCTTGCAAAGCTGGCAGGAATGAAATATGTGGTTTTTACGGCAAAGCATCACAACGGCTTCTGTATGTGGAATACCAGCACTTCGTATTTCAATGTTATGAATTCCGGTTATGGAAAAGATATATTGAGGGAGATAATTGATGCATTTCGCAAGCAGGACATTGCTATCGGATTATATTTTTCGCCGGATGATTTTTTTGTGATGTACACCCAGGGCTATGCTCCCAGCCGTGAATCGCCAGAATCAAGCTCC
>JAUUZS010000362.1 GCA_030589835.1 Cyclobacteriaceae bacterium | reverse complement strand
GTGAAACCACTGTGGCCAAACGAACCTAAGGCAGCATATCTTGAAGCGGGGTTATAGCCGTCCCCACTTTCAGGCTTGTCCCAGCCCAATCCTCTCCTATTTCCTTCATACTGTCTGGAGGTGAATTTTTCAACCGTATTCCTTTGTAAAAATTGTTTTCCCCCATAAGTGCCGTACTGCAATTGCATTTGCATTATTTTGGCGATATCGTGTGCATTACTGAAAAGACCTGCATGTCCTGATACCCCTCCTTTCATCGCCGCAATTTCATCATGGACTGTTCCCCATACGAGAACATGCCGAAATTCCCTATCCCGCTCCGTGGGAGCAATTCTTTTTAGAGGATACTTGCTCAGCGGATTAAAAGATAGTGCGCTCATTCCCATTGGTTTATAAAAAACGGAATCGATATAAACGTCTAGTGAGGTGCCGGAGACCCTGTCAATCAATACCTGTAACAGATAAAATCCCAAATCACTGTATTTGTAATCGTATGGCTCATAGATATCTCTTTTTTTTCGTAGATCCGTTTCTATGGTCCAATGCCACAGGGAGTCCTTCAGGTCTTCGGCGGCAAACATTCCAGGTGCTACGGTATTGCTGTAGTTCTCGTTAGGTTTATCATTGTAGTAGTATAAAAGGTGATCTTCATCCTCTATGGTGTTTTTCCAAAATGGATAAAAGGCCCTGAGGCCGGATTGATGGGCCAGCACATCCTTTATAACCAGGGATGCCTTATTCGAGCCAATCAATTCAGGCAAGTAGGCACCCATTGTTGAATCAAGAACTATTTTCCCCTGCTCACTCAATCTCATGATAGCCTGGGTAGTGGCGGCCACTTTGGTGATGGATGCAAGATCGTATACCGTCCTGGTATCAACCGGCATAATGCGGTCGTAGGTATAATGTCCAAAGCCCTTCTCCATAATTACCGATCCATTTCGGGCTACTAAAACCTGGCATCCCGGCATAGCGTTTATCGAAATAGCCTCATTTACAATTTTTTCTATTCTTCCTAACACCTTGGAGTCCATACCCTGCATTTCGGGCGTACTGTATGCCAATCTCTGCATATTTTGCCCGTCCCTGAGTACTCCGAATACGTGTTGAGCTGCAATTTGCTGAGTGAATAAATTATCTTCATGAATAAAAATTTTATTCTGAAATGCATCGAATTTTTCCGTATCAATGGCCTCTCCTAAAAAGACGATAACTACCTTGGTATGTGCATTAAGATGATTCAAAAAATCCATTAGTGCCGGAGATACAGCAATCAACCCAGTGGTGTGCAGGCCAATAATAATGTTTTCGTAATTCACCAATTGTTCAGTAAGGTTTTTCAAATCCTCAGGATCAAAGGTCACACCGGATATCTTGAAATGCGAGAAAGGAGCATACTTTTCAAGTGTCTCCTGGAAGCTATTCAGCTCGCTGAAACCAAGACATAAGGAGGCGAAATTTGTACCCTCAAGATTTGGGAAAGGCATTAATTTTTCCCCATTTTCTACTGTTTTAGCTGCTTTGGAATATACCTGGTAGCTAATTTTTTTTAAATCACGATCATCAACTGTAGTCAGAAAATTGGTATTATCTATATTTTGCTTTGCTGTCAATCCCGCCTGTAATTTAAACCTGAGTATTCGTTTTACTTTTTCCCTAAGTTCATTTTGTTTGAAAAACCGATTTTTTAACCCATCCCCGATGGCCAAAAAGGTTTTATCCACATGAGAAGATATCACGATTTTATCTGCACCAATTTTGAGGAGCGACCTTACCGCTGCTGCATGTGTGCTGGGCCAACTTTTTTCTGTGATGGCATCATAATCGGAGGACAATAAGCCTCCAAATTGAAGGTGTTTCCAGAAAAGGGGATTGATCACTTTTTTATTGAAAAATATAGCTTCACTCTCAGGAAATCCGGGAAGTGATTTTATAGTAATCACCGACCTGGCCCGATTTATCTTTTTCCAGCTGGCATCAATTTTACCAATTTTATTTCGCCAGGTACTGGCATTTTGTGTTTTTAATGCTTTGGGAGAGAAGGTATCATTGTCCTCAAACCCAAAGTGAAAGTCTGTACTGGCAATAACATTGTTATGGTAACTTTTGATAGGAAATTCCTGAAGCATAATCCTTCCCTCTTCACCTGATTTGCAGCAATAATCCAATCCGGATTCGGTATAGCTCAATTCCATGGGATTGAACAGCACGCCATGCACACCCAAATCATGATAGATACCTGAAAGCGTCGATATGGCGGAGGCCAATAATCTGGCATCATTTGCCTGCACGAATGTAGATGGCAAGGGCAAGGGAGTCGATGATTTAAAAGGGAGGCCAAAAGCATTTTTACTTTCCAAGGTCACATATAGCGGTACTTTGAGCTTGTCTTGTAAGGCATTTATTAATTGAACGGATGTTTCTGCATCTCCACCTGTGATGGTAATGGAGCCTAATTGGTATTTGGTAATGACATGAACCAATTCGAGGATATTTTCCTGATCAGGGGCAATTCGCAAGTCAATAAGCTGGCCAATTTTTTCGGCTTCAGTAAGTTTTTGATATATGCTGTCGACCCATATATTAGTATAAAAGCCGATTGAGGTTTCAGCCTTCAGCGTCGCATTGATCATACAGAACACAAAAATTACCTGCCAAACTTTTTTCATTTCCGAAAGTTAGTCATTTGGTATAAATACAATTTTAAACTTACTTTGCAAATCAAGAAGCAATCAAATTTATGAAATTTCCATCTCTTTCAAGGATACCAAAATATAAAAAGTTCAATTTTGAACCAAGATATTATGATCCGGTCAAAGAGGACATCAAAAACCGTACTGAAAGAATAAAAGGAGAACTGAAAATTACATCGCCTCATTCACATCGTGAGCAATTTAAAACCGCTTTCAGGAACAGGGAAAAGCGTGAGAAATCTAGCGATTTTATGCAGCTAATCCTTATTCTAATCCTTCTGGGGGCATTTGGAGGATGGTTGATCTATGGAAATGTAGTATTCTACTTTATTATACCTGTATTTCTTCTTTACCTATATATCAGGACAAGTAAGTTTTTTCAGTAATTACATATAATGTCCGACATCATTAAGTTACTTCCCGAATCTATTGCCAACCAGATTGCTGCCGGCGAAGTAGTACAACGGCCCGCTTCGGTAGTTAAGGAATTGATAGAAAATTCTATTGATGCCGGAGCTCAGGAGATCACCCTGATCGTAAAAGAAGCTGGGAAAAGCCTGATTCAGATCATAGATGATGGAAATGGGATGTCTGAAACCGATGCGCGTATGAGCTTTGAGCGACATGCTACAAGCAAAATACGTAAGTCTGAAGATATGTTTTCTATTAAATCTATGGGATTCCGTGGAGAGGCATTAGCTTCTATTGCTGCTGTGGCTCAGGTAGAAATGAAAACAAAAACGGCAGATGAGGAAATCGGCACTTCCATTACAATTGATGGTTCGCAGTTTAAAGGACAACAAAATGTCTCTTGCCAAAAAGGGACATTACTGTTTGTGAGAAATTTGTTTTTTAATGTTCCGGCGCGAAGAAATTTCTTAAAATCCAATCCTGTTGAGCTGAGGCACATTATGGATGAGTTTCATCGGCTTGCCCTTGCCATGCCTGAAATTGCCTTCACATTTTACCAAAATGACCTTGAAGTTTTCAATCTCAAGCCAAGCAAACTTAGCCATCGTATTGTCAGCTTATTTGGAAAAAATTATAGAGAGCAGCTCATTCCCTGTAAAGAGGATACAGAAGAAATTGCCATAAAGGGATATATCGGAAAAGCGAATTTTATAAAAAAATCACGGGGTGAGCAGTTTATTTTTGTAAACAACAGGTACATAAAAAGCAACTACCTGAACCACGCCATAGTCTCGGCATATGAAGGCTTGATCCCGGAGGGCACCTTTCCATTTTTTGTGTTGTTCATTGATATTGATCCGAAACATATTGACGTCAATGTGCATCCTACAAAAACAGAAATAAAATTTGATGATGAGCGTAGCGTATATAGCCTCATCAAAACTTCGGTAAGAAAATCCTTGGGCACCTTCAACATCACGCCAGCACTTGATTTTGGTGCGGATACAAATTTCAGGTTGCATACTTCGGTAGCCCCTTCATCAGGATTGTCTTCCTCCGAAAGGGATTATTCGCAGTTTAAAAACACCGACAGAGAAGCCTCGAATCTGAAAAATTGGGAGCAGCTTTATGCGGGGGCTCTTGAAAACGAAACGATTGAAGCGGAGACTAAAAGGGAGATGGTAGCAAAAGGCACTCCATTGGCACTAACTTTTGAGAGCGCCATCAACAAAATGGATGAAAATATCCAGCATGTCGAGGAAGGCGCCAAACAAAATATATTTCAATTCCATCTTTCGTATATCGTCACGCCCGTAAAATCCGGCTTGATGATAATTGATCAGCAAACTGCCCACGAGCGTATTTTCTATGAGCGATACCTGAAAATACTTGAAAACTACAGCGGAAGTTCACAGCAATTGCTTTTTCCGGAAACGATTCAGCTAAACCCTTCCGACTTTTCTCTCGTTAAGGAATTGGAAAAGGAAATAAAAGGCGTTGGTTTTGCCTTCGAATATTTTGGGGAGAATGCCTTGGTGATCAATGGGGTTCCTTCATTAATCCATGCTGATTCCGGGAAGGTCGTTTTTGAAGGAGTGTTAGAGGATTACAAACGTAATTTTTTGGAATACAAAAATAGTAATCTCGAAAACCTTGCCAGATCGATGGCGACAAATTCCGGAATAAAACGTGGGAAAAAACTGACAACCGAAGAAATGAAAAGCTTTGTCGACCAACTATTCGGCTGTAAAAATCCAAATTATTCTCCCAATGGGCGATTGATTTATTATATATTGGGCCTTGAAAAAATTGAGGACATTTTTAAAATTTAAATGAAATGTTTGGTAGACTCACACCGATAGTACGAAACCTGCTTATCGCCAATGTAGGCATATACTTTATAGGCTCATTTTTAGGGCTTAACCTCAATGATTATCTTGGGCTCAGAAACCTGC
>JAUUZS010000381.1 GCA_030589835.1 Cyclobacteriaceae bacterium | reverse complement strand
TTAATCAGCTCCTTTTCCGCAAACAACGTTTTTGCCCAGGAAGCGATGGAAAAATTTGGTAAAAACAGGGTTCAATACAAGAATTTTGAATGGCGGTATTACAGCACTGAGAATTTTGATATTTATTTTTATGATGGTGGAAATGAAATTGCCAGAATTGCCACCAGTTATCTTGAAAAGGAATTTGATCGGATCACAGATATCCTTGGAACAATTTCTTATACAAAAACAGAAATATATCTTTACAACTCCCCGACCGATTTGCTGCAAAGTAATATAGGAGTAAACGACAACAGTTTTGATGTTGCCGGACAGACCAGCTTTGTAGAGCCTCTGGTAGAAATCGCCTATCCGGGAAATGCCGAAGAATTTAAGAAAGTACTCATTTATAAGCTGTCCTCGATGCTCATTTATGATATGATGTTTGGCGGCAGCCTTTCCGACATGTTTCAAAACAGCTTTTTACTTTTACTTCCCGAATGGTTTATGAATGGTGCCGCACGATATACAGCATACGGCTGGGATGTGGAAATGGATGATTTTGTCCGGGATATGATCCGCAACAAAAAGATTAAAAACCTCAACAAATTTAGTGGGCGTGATGCAGAATTCATCGGCCAATCTATATGGAATTTTGTGGCTGAGCGATATGGGATCAGCTATGTGTCAAACATTCTCAATCTGACGCGAATAATACGAAATGAAGAACGAAGTATTTCCGGGACATTGGGAATTCCGTATAAAAGTTTTTTGGCGGAATGGAGTAATTATTACCTCGAGCAAACTGCCTTCATCGACCAGAATTATGTGCTTCCTGATAAGGATTCCAAAGTTATTACCAACAAGAAGGAAGTAGATTTTAAAGATATCAAAATCAGTCCTGAAGGAAAATATTATGCTTACACCATAAATAATAAGGGAAAATATAAAGTGATTATCAGCGAAGTAGAAAGGAATAAAGAAAAAACAGTCTTGAAAGGGGGCTACAAAGTTATCAATCAAGAAGCTGACAAAAATATTCCGCTGCTTAGCTGGAAAGATGAAAATACGCTCGGGATCATAAATACCAAATACGGAAAGAATTATCTTTGGATTTATGAGATCGCATCAAAGAAAAAGGTGAAAAAAGAACTTACGAGAATCAACCAGATCAAAGATTTTGATATTGTAAGAAATGGCAACCTGGCAGTTTTGAGCGCTGACCGCAATGGTGACCATGACCTTTATCTGATCAGCCTGAGAAGAAATTCGATCAAGCGAATTACTAGTGATTTTTATGATGATGTGAATCCCAGGTTTATCCCCGGAACCAGCTCCATAATTTTTAGCTCCAATAGAACCACAGACACCATCGATGTGAAGGGAAGGGAAATAGCCAATATTTCAAATACTTATAATATCTTTATTTATAATATAGATTCTACAAAAAATGTTGTGCACAGGATTACCAATAACCTGAGCAAGAGCATTAAGCCAATGGCTGTAAATGCCAATGAATATTACTTTCTCAGTGAGCAGCAGGGCATTTATAATCTTTACAAGTATAACCTATCCAAAAATATCTATCATCAGGTATCCAATTTTGGCACCGGTATCAAAGACTATGACATCAGCTATGATAAAAAATATTTTGGCTTTGTGATGCCAGAAAATGGCAAGGACAATCTTTTTTTAACGCAAGATTACAATCTTGATCAAAATATTTTTACTGCCCAAACCAAGAGACAGCAATATTTGAATGCAAAATATGTTGCCCAGCGGCTTAAAAAAGCAAGAGAAAAAAGAGCCCTGGAAGAAGACATCAGTACGGTGATCTCAACGGACAATAACGAAGTGATGGATCAATCGCCCCCCAACAGTCCTGGGGAAATTGCTTCCGCCCCTTCATTTTTAGACCAATACAGAGAAAAATCCTCCGGCAAAGTAGATGAAAATTTAGTTGATACCAGAAACTATAAATTCTCTCAACCTGCTCTACAGGCTTTGGCGAGAGATAAAAAACCGGATGATGGCAAAGAAGATTTGCTGGATACTGATAATTATGTGTTTGACACAGATGTGATAAAGAGTGGTAAAAATACTGGATCGATCCTGAGCTCTTATCGATTGTTAAGAAAGGAAAGTGACATTTCAGGCCCTTTTCCCATCGAAACAAAATTTAGCGCTGACAATATTGTGACCTCTTTTGTGGTTGACCCCTTGATTGGATTTGGAATGAAATTGGAAACCCAAATGAATGACCAGTTGGAAAATCATAAGTTTTATGGAGGCCTCCTGGCAACTACTGATTTGAAGAGTGGGAGTTTTTATGGTGAATACAGGTATTTGAAAAATACTGTGGATTTTCATGGCAGATACGAACGCAAGTCACTTTTCAGACCAACAGAGACTTCCTCGCAAAAATATACGCTGAACACCTATGAAATAGGAGCCTCCCTTCCTTTGGGCGTAACGAGCAGGATATCTATCGTTCCGTTTTTTGAGACGACACGTTTTTGGGACCTTGACCAGTCGTCAGTCTTATTCCCAAGCGGTGAGCCGGTTACATCAAAAGTAAATTATGGAGGAATAAAATTCGAATTCATTTACGACAATACCTCCGTGGGCGGGCTAAACCTCATCCAGGGTAGCAGAGGAAAAATAGGCTTAAAGCATAATGAAGGATTTAGCGATAGCAAAAAATCCTTTTCAAATTTATATATAGACCTTCGGCATTACCAAAAAATTCATAGGGAAATGGTGTTTGCAACACGTCTGTTTTATGGCAGGTATTGGGGCGCAAATCCTCAAAAATACTTGCTGGGAGGCATGGACAATTGGCTATTTAATAAAACAAATGATACTGGCGAAAACGATCCCTTACGGCAGGCAGTAGGTGTTGATAATTCAAATATATTGTATGTGGATTATGTGACCAGTTTACGCGGGTTTAGCTATAATACCTTCAACGGTGAAAATACATTGTTATTTAATGCGGAATTAAGACTACCACTAGTAAAATATTTATACAGAGGACCGATTTCTTCCAATTTCTTTAGAAATATTCAGCTAATTAGTTTTTATGATATAGGTTCTGCCTGGACGGGTTCTTCTCCTTTTGCCACTGAAAATAGCGTAAATACTGAAACCATTGCTCCACAGGGATCTCCATTTAAGGCGCGCATCCAAAATTATAAAAACCCCTGGCTATCAAGTTATGGATTCGGGATCAGAACCGTATTACTTGGCTATTATGTGAAATTTGACCTCGCCTATCCAATAGAAGATTTTGTGCGTAAAAACCCTAAATTCCTGGTTACTCTTGGATATGACTTTTAACAGCATCATTCAGGAAATCAAGCTATCAACAATTAACCCCTCAATTTTTCTGCTTTCATGATCACTTTCAAACATAAACTTCATTGAATCTTTATTACAGAACTTTCGGCAAAGGTGAACCACTATTTGTATTGCATGGCCTATTCGGATCGTCAGATAATTGGGTGACTTTGGGAAGAAGCTTTGCTGCGAAATACCAGGTTGTACTCATTGATTTGAGAAACCATGGTCGCTCTCCGCAAAGTGACACTTGGAATTATTCGGAAATGGCCGAAGATATCCAACTACTTGCTAAACAGCTTGGATTTCAACGCATCAATTTATTGGGCCATTCCATGGGTGGAAAAGTAGGAATGACCATCGCCGGCGCCACACCAGAGTTATTACATAAACTTATTGTAGCGGATATCGCACCAAGATATTATCCGATTCGCCATAGAAATATTATCGATGGATTGCTAAGCATCAATCTGCAGCAAATTACAAGTAGAAATGAAGCTGACAGACAATTGGCAAAATTTGTACAACAACCAGGATTAAGGCAATTTTTACTTAAAAACCTTGATCGAAATACGGAGATGGGCTTTCAATGGAAATTGAATCTGGAAATAATCAATAATCATTTAGAAAATGTAGGTGTAAAAACCCTCCCAATAGGAAAAATTTCCGTTCCTTCTCTATTTATCAGAGGGATTAACTCAGATTATGTGACCGATGAAGACATTATGGAAATAAGAAAGCACTACTCACATTCCACGGTTGAATCCATAGGTAACGCTGGCCATTGGCTGCATGCCGAGCAGCCGGAAGCATTCGTAAAAACCGTAATGGAGTTTTTGGCATAATGAATTATCAAATATTTTATATTCAGATATTGAAATGAGCAACAAAAAGAAAGGCAGGCTATATTTGATCCCAACACCTCTGGCAGAGAATTCATTGCATAAAATGGTTACGGAAGAAATGATCACGGTGATAAAAAGTGTCGATTATTTTTTAGCAGAAAATATCAGGACGGCAAGAAGATTTATTAGCAGCCTGAAATTGGGTATAACCATCGAAGACTTAAAATTCAATGTACTGGACAAAAAAACTTCCGTTAAAGAGATCAGGCAACTATGTGCTCCATTGATAAAAGGTAATGACCTAGGGGTATTGTCTGAGGCAGGATGTCCGGGGATAGCCGATCCGGGAAATTTAGCCGTCACTTTTGCTCATGAGCATAATATAGAAGTAATACCTCTTGTTGGGCCATCCTCCATTTTCATGGCTTTGATGGCTTCCGGGTTCAACGGGCAATCCTTTGTTTTTCATGGATATTTGCCCATTGACAAGCAGAAAAGAATGCTGGCGATTAAAGCGCTGGAAAAAGATGCCTTAAAGAAAAGGCAGACACAAATATTTATGGAAACGCCATTCAGAAACGATCAGGTACTTAATGATATTTTGAAATATTGTCAGCCTTATACGAAACTTTGTGTGGCCAAAGATGTCTCAGGATCATCGGAAATGATAAAAACACGCATGATTACGGAATGGAAAAAATCT
>JAUUZS010000422.1 GCA_030589835.1 Cyclobacteriaceae bacterium | reverse complement strand
GGAATTTTGCTGAATATCCAGGAGAATATATTCAATTATCTCAAACAATTAGACAAAGGAGCTGATCAAAAACAAGTTGAAGAGATGACGTCATTTTTAACAAATAAATTAAACATTGACAATGTCCCTGAATTTGAAAGTCATGAAAAAATCATAGCTTTTCTTAGAGCTAAATTCAACCGTCCAACACGTATTTGTGGCATGGTGAAAAATGAAGGCGAGCCTGGTGGAGGCCCATTTTTTGCAAAGAATAATGATGGCACGTTGTCCTTGCAAATTGTAGAATCATCACAGATCGATTTCGAAGATGAGCATCAGAAATCTATCGCAAACGCTGCCACACATTTTAATCCGGTGGACCTGGTCTGTGGAGTAAAAAATTATAAAGGGGATAAATTTGACTTGACAGCATACGTGGATCCCTCCACAGGATTTATATCGCAGAAGTCAAAAGATGGCCGTGAGTTGAAGGCACAGGAATTGCCAGGATTATGGAATGGCGCCATGTCGGACTGGAATACATTATTTGTGGAAGTTCCTATCAGCACATTCAATCCCGTGAAAACAGTAAATGATTTATTAAGGCCTCAACATCAATAATATTTATTTAAATTGCCATTGTGCATTAAGTATTGAATTCCTGAATGATGTTGAGAAATTCAGGAATCCACTAACAATTAACCAAACAATTTTATCCATGTTAGCACAGCCATATGAAAATTTATAAGGTCTTCCTTTTTATTTCGATACTATTTTTGTCTTCTTTTTGTATCGCACAAAAGATTTCTTATGCTACGCCAGAATTAAGGCTTGCCACTGAATGGTCATCCGATGTAAACCCAGATAATCCACATCCGGAATATCCAAGACCAATCATGACCAGACCCGAATGGAAAAGTTTAAATGGCAGGTGGCATTTTGCATTAGCTGAAAAAGAATCTGGACAACCTGACATATTTGACAGGGAAATAATCGTGCCCTTCCCTGTTGAGTCAGCTCTTTCCGGTATATGTCAACGTGTTAGCCCCAAAGAAAAAATATGGTACAGACGCACCTTTTTTATCCCTGAAAGCTGGTCCGGAAGATTTATTCAACTACATTTTGGCGCATCTGATTGGGAGACAACAGTTTATATCAATGGTACTGAAATTGGAAAACATCGTGGAGGTTATGATCCTTTTTCTTTTGATATATCCCCCTATCTTGACGAACGCGGTGTCCAGGAAATTGTGGTTTCAGTTTGGGATCCGTCAAACACATATCACCAACCTCGTGGGAAACAGAAGATAGATCCCAAAGGAATTTGGTACACTCCAGTTTCCGGCATCTGGCAAACAGTTTGGATCGAACCAGTAAATCTATCTTCAATAGAATCCCATAAATGTACTCCAGACATAGACAATTCTACCCTAAAAGTTAGTGTTAATGTAAATAACCCACTGCCTGGAGACTCTATTCAGGCAATAGCTTCTTTTGGCGGACTGGTTACATCAACCATCACTTTTCAACACGATCAAACCGGAGAAATGGCACTTTCAAATCAAAAGCTCTGGTCTCCTGATCATCCAAATTTATATGACCTCAAGCTTAATCTCATCAGGAAAGGAGAAAATATTGATACTATCCAATCTTATTTTGGAATGAGAAAAATAGAAGTTAAGGAGGATAAAAATGGAGCTAAACGTCTTTATCTCAATAATGCACCAATTTTTCAATACGGCCTTCTTGACCAGGGATGGTGGCCCGATGGATTATACACTGCTCCAACAGACGAGGCTTTGAAATATGATATTATAAAAACAAAAGAAATGGGGTTTAACCTGATCAGAAAACATGTGAAGGTGGAGCCTGAAACATGGTACACCTACTGCGATCAGCTTGGAATGATTGTATGGCAGGACATGCCAAATAGTGATAAAAATGCGAAATGGAAAGGCCCAAGTGGTATAGATGGTGTTGAAATACAAAGAGATTTCATCTCCGAGGCTCAGTATAAACTTGAGTTTGAATCCATCATTGACAATTTTTATAACCATCCATCAATTGTAAAATGGATTCCTTTCAACGAAGGTTGGGGACAGTTTAAAACTGTAGAAATATTTGATTGGGTCACTAAATTGGATTCTACCCGACTTTTTGGCGGACCTAGTGGCGGTAATTACTTTCCCGTTGGAGATACGCGGGATTATCATCGTTACCCCGGCCCTGAAATGCCCCCGGAAGATAATGACAGAGCGTTGATCCTGGGAGAGTTTGGTGGACTTGGATTGCCATTAGAAGGACATCTATGGCAAAAAGACAAAAATTGGGGATACAGAAATCTTAAAAAGCAAAAAGACCTCGAGAAATCCTATTTAGAATTGATAGAAAAATTAAAGCCGCTAATCAAAAATGGCTTGGCAGGCGCTATATACACCCAAACAACAGATGTAGAGGGAGAGGTAAATGGCATAATGACCTATGACAGAAAGGTTTTAAAATTAAAAGGAAAAAAGATTAAAAAAGCTCACGAAGAACTTTTTAGGTACTTTGATGAAGTAGTTCAATGACGTATCTATTTGAACTATACAAATCTCACGACCCGTCAATACCCACATCGTCCAGACAATTTCTACACTATCTATTTTGCAAACTCTGGCAATACCTTGGGGTCAATGCCCCAAATGAGAGGCAGCAAAAACCATAATGCAAAAACGATAATAATTATTGAAATGACATTTAGAAAGAATCCTGCCCTTACCATCTGACTTATTTTGATATACCCGGTACTGAATACAACAGCATTAGGGGGCGTAGCTACAGGAAGCATAAAGGCGCAGGAAGCTGACAATGTAGCTGCGATCATCAGCACGTAAGGATGAACATTCAGTACTACAGCAATCGATGCCAAAATAGGTAGAAGAATGCTTGCTGTTGCCACATTGGAAGTTACTTCAGTAAGAAAATTGACCATAGCACTTACAGCAAAAAGCAATATTATAAAACCTACATTATCTAAACTCATGAGTGATCCCGCCAGCCAGGCTGCCAAACCTGAAGATTGAAATCCTGAGGCTAAAGCGAGTCCCCCGCCAAATAAAATCAGAATTCCCCAGGGTAATCTTTTGGCTGTTTCCCAATTCATGAGTTTTTCTCCCTTTTTTGAAGAGGGAATCAGAAAAAGTAATACCGCACCGAATAGAGCAATGATGGTATCATCAATGCCAGGGATAAACTTTTTTAATAGAAATGATCGGATGATCCATGAAATAGATGTGATTAAAAATACGATGATAACCTTTACTTCATCTGAAGATAATGGTCCTAATGATTTAAGCTCCCTTATTATCTCCTCGTAACCGCCCGAGTTCCCTTTGCCTTTTACTGGGAAAGCTATTTTCACCAGGTAAACCCAGCAGATTGCGAGAAGTACCAAAGATATTGGCAGCGCAATAGTTATCCACTTTGCAAAATCTATTTCCTGGTCGAAAATATCCTTTATCACAGCTGAAAGCATGGCATTAGTTGGAGTGCCAATAAGTGTCGTGATACCTCCAATAGAAGCTGCATAGGCTATACCCAACATCAAAGGCAATCCGAAAGATGCGCTTAATTTTTTATGTTCAACAAGATCCTTCTCTTGATTTTCAACTCCCCCAAATTGACGAGCTACAGCAAGCGCTATTGGAAGCATCATCATCGTGGTGGCAGTATTTGATATCCACATCGACAACAAATACGTGGCAATCATAAAACCCAAAATAATTCTGTCCGTATTCTTCCCTATCAAAGCAATCGTTTGAAGGGCAATCCTTTTATGAAGATTCCACTTTTCGATGGCAAGTGCAATGATAAAGCCTCCCATGTATAAAAAAATCATTTTATGTCCATAGGACGATGTGGTTGTGGCAATATCAAGTGCCCCTGTTAGTGGAAACAGGATGATTGGCAATAATGATGTGACAGGTATTGGTATCGCTTCAGTAATCCACCAAATCGCAATCCATGCTGTGCAAGCCAATACAGACTGAGATTCAGCACTTAGGTCGCTGGATATAGGCACCAATAATATGAGAATAAACGAAAGTGGCCCCGCTATTAATGAAATGATCTTCTTAGTAGAACCTCTGTAATTTTCTGCCATAGTATAAACTTAGACTAATCTTAGATGAATCGTTTTTGAAAAAATCCCCCGTTTTCCTTTGTTGAAATCAACCTACAATTCCTTTTTAATCAAATCGTAACCGAATATCAATTAAGAAGATTTGAAAAAATTCTTCAACAAATTAATTGCTTAATAGCAATTAATCAAATTTCTTCAGTTTCTCGAATGAATATTTTACTTTTTGTGTTCATTTAAAGATAATCTATAGTCAATAAATTCTTTTATTGATAATGATACCTTCATCCCTACGAAACATAAAAACAGTACTTTTGGTATTTGTAAAAAAACGAAAATTCTAATATGCTTAAAATTACAATCAACCAT
>JAUUZS010000450.1 GCA_030589835.1 Cyclobacteriaceae bacterium | reverse complement strand
CATTGTACTTACTGCAGATGGATTTGGAGAAGCATTGGCCCCATTGCTGGTTGGCTGGTTGCGGGACCGTGGAGGAAGTTATACAAATGGTTTTACGGCCCTGATCGTGCTGGCTGTAATTGGAGCAATTGCAATTTCAATGTTACCTAAAAAATCGAAATACAGCTAAAATAATTGTTGTTTTTAGTTTTGGAACAATGACGAAATAACAAACCCAGTCAGCTCTGCCTATTCCGGTGGGCATTATTTATTATTCGGTTTTTACAGTTGATGCTTTATCAGGAAAAACCTGGATTGGATGAAAAAAGAAATTGGGATCAAATAAATATTAACCATGAAATTTTCTGAAATAAGAACAAATGAGCAGTTATGGGAGTTTATGACAACCCCATCTGCGAAACTTGTAGAAAGCGTATCGCGATTAGAGGGTCCGGTAATGATACTGGGAGGAAGTGGTAAAATGGGCAAGGAACTGGTAGGCCTCATTCAAAATGCCGATAAGAAAAACGGTCAGCAACGGGAGATTTCTGTGGCTTCGACATTTAGCGATCCCACAGGAAAAGACCTTGCCCTTTTCGAAAGTTCGGGAGTAACGTGCTATAAAGGCGACCTTTCTGATGAGCAGTTTTTAAATTCGCTGCCGGACGCGCCAAATGTAGTTTATATGATGGGATTTAAATTTGGCAGCAGCAATGATTGGCAAAGGTCTTTTCACCTTAATTCTATAATTCCATTTCTGGTAGGCAAGAAGTATTCCAACTCAAAAATAGTGATTTTTTCCAGCGGTAATCCGTATCCACATACTGCAAAAAATGGCAAAGGAAGCAATGAAGAGGCACAACTTGAACCGATTGGAATTTATGGATGGAGTATTGTGGCACGCGAAAGTTCATTCCGGATCACAGCCGAACAAAATAAAAACCAAAAAATTAGTTTTTATCGCCTGATGTATGCCCAGCATTTGAGTTATGGAGTTTTGATAGATTTGGCAAGGATGGTGTTTAACAATGAACCGATTTCGCTGGCAATGCCTGCCGTAAATCTGGTTTCTCAGCGTGAGGCCAATGAAATTGCCATATTCTCTTTCGAACATTGCAATAATACCCCCTGGACAGTAAATGTTGCCGGCCCGGTATGGCCTGTCCGCGACATTGTTCTTCGGCTTGAGAAGTATCTCGACAAAAAGGCCAATCTGCTCGATGATGAGCCAGACCTTGCATTACTTGTCGATGATGCCCGTTGTGTCGAAACCTTCGGAGCATATCAGGACGATTGTGAAGATATGATCAAAGGTGCAGCATGGTGGGTGCAACATGGTGGAGATTACTGGAATAAACCCACATTTTTTGGCAGCGCCAAACACAAATATTAAGTGATAATTTGGCATATAAATACTTGTGAAAAATCATGAAACCTACCATACACTTATCTGCAGAAAATCTCTCCACATATGGATTTGCCTGCTTTCACTACAAGGATGAAGAATCGGTGCAGCATAATTTCTGGACCAGAGAAATTGAATTTGGCGCAGATGTAGAACAATTTAAAATCCCTAAACAACTATTAGTCGAGCTTTCTAAAGTTGATAAAATTGTCAGTTCAGAAAATTATAAAATCAATATTGACGTCGCCTCAATTGATCCAATAAAATTGTTGTCAAAAAGGGCGGGATGGAACCAGACTTTAGCCGATCTGGAAGCAATGAAAGCTCAAGGAAAAGATGGATATTTGCTGGCGACTTACCATCATGAATATCAGGATATTCCATTGGGCAGCGGGCTCTCACTGCCTGTGTCTGATGATATGAGTTGGATTGGGATGATTTTGGTTCACCCGGAACTGAGAAGACAGGGAATAGCAAGATCCATCATGAATGCCAGCCTGGAGCACGCCAGGTTAATTCAAAATAAATCTATCGTTGGACTCGATGCCACACCCCAGGGAAAACAGGTATATGACGCCCTGGGATTTAAGGATTCCTATAAAATATGGAGATCTGAAATTTTTACAACACAAGAAAATCAATCAATTCAAGGTGTGGAATTGGAGCCTTTTGCTTCAGATTCAATCAAGGATTATTTGAAAAGAAAGAATAATACAGAGCGATATAAGGTTGCTCATTTGCTTGGAGGATTGCCAGATAGTAAAAATATAATGGCCGTATCTGATGGCGTTGTTTCTGGTTTTGTGATGAGCCGGCCAGGCAGGGTAAAACCATTTATAGGACCGATCATTGCTGATTCAGATGAAGTAGCCCTAAGCTTGTTATACAATGTACTAAAACATTGGAAATCCTTGGGATATGCACATGCTTTTATCGATATCCCGGAACAGCATATCGGGCAGGATTCCATTTTCGAAAATGAAGAGGATAGCTCTACTTCATCTATAAAGTCACAATTTTCCATAAAACTGCTCAGGTCGTTTGTCAGGATGTACCAATTGGTTTCTGATTCGGAAGTGGAAGAAAGCCTTCAAAAAACGCTGAACAAAGAATCTAAAAGAGCATTGGAAAATGCTATAGATTCCTATGAAAAAACAGCTGCCTACATGGAAAAAGAAAAGCGGGAAATCCTTCCCTCAATGTATGCGATCGGTGGGCCGGAGATGAGTTAGAAAAGATTATTCTATTTTCGCCAACTAGTAATTCTATACGAAACACCTCCACTCACAAAATAATTAAATATGTCATCATTGTATCCAAATCCTCCATAGAGATCTAATTGCAAATTCTCATTTAATAAATAAGCGCCTCCAAAATCAAAAAATGTATCAAAATCATCTCCATTGAAATTTCCATAATTCTCAAAGAAAACGCTGAGTTGATCCGTTACTGAAAGTACGAGATTTAATGTATAAAAACCATCCGGTTGAGCTCCGTCTCCATTAAAATCAGCGCCGAGATTAGTAGTAATACTAATGAGATCTGAAAATCCTTTTGAAGCCATGATATTGAATTTTGTCGATGGATGGTCAGGTTTGAAATCTTCAGATATCATCCTGGTTTTATAAATAAATTCAAAACCTAATGCCGGAGCTTTTTCAGTTTCTTCAAAGATATTGAACCTCAATCCAAAAGCAGCCAGGTCGATTCCATTTGCTGTAAAATCAAAATCGTTAACTTTCGCTTTACCATTTTTATATCCCCAAAGTGTCTGCAATTCTATTTTATCTGTAATTCCAAATCGAATAATTGCAGGCAATGAAAATATGTTACTAGTATAGTTATCTGCACTACCACCTTCAAATTGAGCGCCCGTTTGCAATTGCAAAACCATTTTACCCACCGTGTTTGGACTGTTGGATTGGCCAGGGCGATCGCTTACAATGGTTTCACTATATTGACCATATGAACTCGTTATGGATAAACAAATGAAAAGTATTAGAAAAATTAGCCGGGTTTTCATTGATGTTAGATGTTAAATCAACAGATATGTATTTCTAAAAATAAGCATGAAAAATGAATTTCAACAACAATGTATTAAAAAGTATAAGGCAGAAAGTGTGTTGACTGAATGTGAAACCTGGAGAAAGAATTAAACCTCATTGAGCAGTGGGGTGTAATTGAACTATTAAAATTATTGCTTTGAACTCATCACATCCCCACCATTACAATCCTATGAGAATTAAAGAGTAATAGAACCGTGAGTTTTCCCTTTTCCACAAGTTTCCTGCTAAATAACTTTTACGTAATTAGACGGTTGTTTAGTGCGTCTTTTTATTTCGGTGATGTGATGGAATCGCATTGCCAAATCTCCTGCCAATAACAAAGCCGAAAGTAAAGGCATCGTACAGGTCCTTATTCACATAACCCGTACTCACAGAAACCTCCCAATTGTCACTGCGGATAAATGCGTATTCCAAACCCAAATACCTGATCCATAGTGTATGACTTGGATCGACTTCTACTCCGGTACCGGCAAATATTGAAAACCTGGGGAAAGCTTCATACACAACTACTCCACTGAAAAGCATCCCTGTTTCACGTTTTACAAATACTTCATGGTCTTGTTCCACTTCAATATTCAAAAAGGCGACTTCATTGTAGGTGCCAATAGCCCACTTATGGGAAAACCAATATTCATAATCCAGGCCAAAAGTAGGGGCGAGTACATATTGCTCTTTACCGGTATGTGTATTGTGTACGCCATGAATCAATGTATTCCCGGTAAATAATCCAAGTTTGTGTCTTTTCAAGGAGTTTTCGGTCTCTGGATGGT
>JAUUZS010000013.1 GCA_030589835.1 Cyclobacteriaceae bacterium | reverse complement strand
GGATTGTACAACAACAAAAACAACAGGAGCACTCCACTCGTTGTGGCAGACAATCCGATTGATGAATGGAATACCTTTCATGTGATCATGATTGGCGAAAGAGTTACAGTGCATCTTAATGGCCTATTGGTGGTAGATGATGTTGTGCTTGAAAATTACTGGGACAGAAGCCAGCCAATTTTTGCTGTCGAGCAAATTGAATTACAGGCACACGGAGATGAGCTCGGATTCAGGGATATTTATATCAGGGAAATAGTAGCTTCAGAAAACAGTATGCTTACCGATGAAGAAGAAAATCTGGGATTTAGGCAGTTATTTGATGGAAGCGACCTAGATCGCTGGACAGGTAACAAAACAGATTATGTGATAGAAAAGGACGAGCTGGTTATCTATCCTAAAAAAGGTGGCCATGGCAATCTGTTTACGGCAAAGGAGTATGCAGATTTCAATTTCAGGTTCGATTTTAAGCTTACCCCGGGAGCGAACAACGGCTTGGGCATCAGGGCACAGCTTGAAGGTGATGCTGCATATGTAGGCACGGAATTACAGATTCTTGATAATACCGCCGACATATACAAAGACCTGAAAGCATATCAATATCATGGATCGACTTATGGAATCATAGCGGCAAAACGCGGTTTTTTAAAGCCGGTCGGTGAGTGGAACAGCCAGGAAGTAATCTTAAAAGGCAACCACGTAAAAGTCATCTTAAACGGAACGGTGATCCTCGACGGCGACATGAAGGAGGCGAGCAAAGATGGAACAAAGGATGGTAAAGAGCACCCTGGTCTCGACAGAGCAAAAGGCCATATTGGATTTTTAGGCCACGGTTCAGTGGTCAGATTCAGAAACATCAGAATAAAAGAATTGTAATGATTGTCTATGCCCAGAGCATTTTGGGCATGGATTTAATACATTCAATATAACAGTAGTTAAACTGAAAACAGATTTTTTTATTTATTTCAAACCTGCTTGTTTTAAAATACTATTTTCGGTCCCTTTTGCAACATCTTTGTTTTGGCCATGATCAGGAATAGTAACCCTGCCGGTTTTTAATTTGTGTTTATACTGCCCGTGACTTCCTTTTTGAGCTACCAAATACCATCCATCAGATTCAACAAGTTAAAGTAGTGTCTGAACGGAAACACATCATAACTAAAAACGTTTTTTACTGCGATCTTTTTCATTTTTTTTAATCGCCTGATACCCAAGCATCACCTCTTAAAAAGAAATGAAAAATCTCATCAGTAAAAATTCATTTTGTAAAATTTGTCTGTTTTCGTTCAGGCACTAATCAATTCTTTTACTTTCACGCTACTTTAGGGATAAGCATAGTGATGGCTTCGGTTTTAGGATTTGGTATTTCCAGTCCGTCTTCATGCATTCCTTCCAGGTGAAATAAAATTGCTTCTTGTATATTGATTTCGATTTCCTCTCTGGTTTCTCCAACTGATATGCAACCTGGCAAATCTGGTACATAAGCGCTATATCCTGTTCCAGTTTTTTCAATGACAATTACATAATGCATAATTTTTTTTACATAAAATTATAAAAACCAATTTAGTAAATAAAACAATCCACAAGATATTCCTCATCATTCTTGTGATATGGATAGCTATACCTCGTTTTATCTTTTATGATTTTCTCTTTGCTAGAGTGCAAAAGTTGATTCTAGCATCGTTAATTAACTGAACATCTTTATATTTACTTAATTCAAATCACTTAGAAATAAAGTTATTATGGCAGTATTAAAATTTGATGATGTTCCATATGAAATGGTGCGCAATGGCTTGAAACGTAAAATTATTCATGAAAAGGAATTGATGACCGTTCTTCTGGATTTTACCGATGGCCCCTGGGAGGAAAGGGAGCCGCCTCATTCGCATCCACATGAGCAAACATCCTATATCGCCAAAGGAGAAGTGATCTTTTATTGTGAAGACGAACCCGACCAACACCTGAAAGAAGGCGATATGTTTGCGGTTCCTTCAGGGAAAAAACATACCATCAAACTATTATCCAAAGAAGCCCGGCTCATTGATAGTTTTACTCCTTTGAGGGAAGATTTTATATAGGATTTGACACACCATTTCTTTCTTTATTCATGAATATCATTTCAAAAATTTTAATTGGCGCTTCAATACTGACTTTCAGTGGCTGTTTGTTGCCGTCGGAAAATAATGCTAATGTTCCCAATTTTGTATTTATCCTTGCCGATGACCTTGGTTGGGCAGACCTTCCGGTTTATGGAAATAAGTTCAACGAAGCACCCAACATTACGAAATTGGCGGATGCAGGAATGAGGTTTGACAATGCCTACGCTGCTTGTCCGGTGTGCTCACCGACCAGAGCAAGCATACAATCAGGACAATACCCGGCAAGAGTGGGCGTAACGGATTTTATTAGGGGGCACTGGAGGCCCTACGAGGAGGTGATTGTCCCCACAAACCGAACCCAATATTTACCTTTGGAAAATATCACCTTCGCCGAAAAACTGAAGGAAGCCGGCTATGCAACAGCATATTTCGGGAAATGGCATTTGGGTTGGGGTGAATTTATTCCAAGCAATCAGGGCTACGATGAGCAAGCAGTTTATAATGGAGGTGGTTTTTTTGGTTTCGGCCCAAAAATGGATCCTCCAAAGGAATTTCCGGATAATATGGTACTGGCCGATGCCCTAACGGAACTAAGTGTATCATTTATAGAACGGAATAAAGACAGACCATTTCTGTTGTTTCTCGCACATTATGATGTGCATGTGCAGCTTGATGCGCAGCAGGAATTAATTGATAAATATTTGGCCAAAGAGAAAATAGATAGATATCCTTCGAATGCTGTGTACGCTGCCATGATCGAAAATGTGGATAATAGCGTTGGAAGAATTGAATCCCAACTTGAGAAGCTGGGATTGGAGGACAATACCATGGTGATATTCTTTTCAGATAATGGCGGGTTGATCAGTCGTTTTGACAAAATACCCCTACATGCCAAATCAAAACTGCATATATATGAAGGCGATACGATGCAATATATAGCTACCTCGAATGCTCCCTTAAGAGCAGAAAAAGGAACCGTTTATGAAGGGGGGATTAGAGAGCCATTTATCGTGAAATGGCCGGGAAAAGTTTCGGCGGGAAGCTTAAACCATTCTATCGTTACGAGCGTGGATTTTTACCCTACCTTTCTTGAATTGGCAGGTGTTGCACCAGATCCAAATCTGATTCTTGATGGGAAGAGTATGGTTGATATGATAATAAAAGGAAAGGAAAATTATAATCGCCCAATATTTTGGCATTATCCGGTTTATCATCACGGTCAGCCGGCAAGTGTGGTTAGAAAAGGGGATTACAAGCTTATTGAGAATCTGGTTGATGGCTCACTCGAACTGTATAATCTGATGGATGACATTGGAGAAAGTAAAAACCTGGCTGAATCCAAAAAGGATAAAGCGGCAGAACTTCATGACTTGCTTCAGGCATGGCAGAAGGATGTAAAGGCTGAATTTCCTATTCCAAATCCGGATTTTGATCCTGAAAAAAGGTTTGAATGGGGCAGGCACCCGGATAGGAATTGACATGGGCAAATGGAATTATATTGTTTTTCGGGTAATTGTAATAAAACAAGGCAAACCTTTACATTCCTAATTCATTTTGTTAAGGGGCCTTTTTTTTATAGCCACTCGTTAACTTGCAGAAAAAGTATATCATGAAAAAATACCTGATCTTATTACTGGTAGTGCTATCCCTTCACGCATATGGGCAATCCTTTTTCATTGAAGCCGAAAGCTTCTCTGATAAAGGAGGTTGGTTGGTGGATCCTCAGTTTGTGGAACAAATGGGATCCCCCTATTTATTGGCGCATGGCATGGGAGAGCAGGTAGAAAATGCCGTAGCTAAGCTTAAATTTAAGAAAAAAGGCAATTATCATGTATGGGCCCGGACTATAAACTGGGCTCCGGGGACTTGGATTGCTCCGGGCAGATTTCAGATTGTGGTGAATGGTGAAAAATTGGTAAATGAGCTAGGGTTAAAACCAGAATGGAATTGGGAATATGCCGGTGAAATAGAAATTGGTTCTAAGTTAGTAACAGTTGAACTTGAAGACCTGACAGGTTTTGAAGGGCGTTGCGACGCCTTGTTTTTTAATAATAAGAATGTTGCTCCGCCAAATGATCTGGAAAAATTAGATGTATTCAGAAATGAGCATACCAATAAAACAGCAGTTCCAGAAAATCAAAAATCATATGATTTGGTTATCGTAGGGGGAGGAATTGCCGGTTGCGCAGCCTCTATTGCTGCTGCGGAACAAGGGCTGAAAGTCGCATTGATCCATGACCGTCCTTTGCTGGGAGGAAATGCGAGTAGTGAAATCCGTGTGCATACATTGGGGATTTATGGCCATTTTGAGCGCATCCTGAAATTGATTGATACCGAGCATTATCCAAATGGTTCCCCTGAAGCGCTGAAGGATCAGGACAAGAGACAGCAAAATATGGAGAAGTATGAGAATATTGATCTTTATCTGAATTGGCGTGCGTTTACCGCAAATACTGAAGGCTACAAAATCACCTCAGTGGATGCAAGGCAAACTTCTACTGGTGAGCAACTGAGATTTAAAGCTCCATATTTTGTGGATTGTACCGGTGACGGCTGGATCGGATATTGGGCGGGGGCTGAATATATGTATGGCCGCGAAAGCGTGAATAAATATGGGGAAGCCTGGGACAAGCATGGTGAATTGTGGAGCCCCGAGAAGGCGGATAATTTTGTAATGGGAGCTTCTATTTTATGGAGATCCTTTGAAAATAAAACCGCATATCAATTCCCTGAAGTGCCCTGGGCCATGCAGGTAGCAAAGAATAATGCGGCAAAAAATGGAGAGTGGCAATGGGAGTTTTCAAGGGATGATTTGAACCAGGTTGATGATGCCGAAGCAATACGAGATCATTTGTTGAAAGGGATTTATGGATCTTTTTATAATGAAAAACAAAAACGTGGCAATAAGAAGTTGAAATTGGAGTGGGTGTCGCACTTGGTAGGAAAACGTGAGTCCAGAAGATTAGTGGGTGATCATATTTACACGTTTAATGATGCCAAAAACAGTGTGAAATTCCCTGATTCTGTTGTGGTAGAGGAGCGCGAAGTGGACGTGCACTATCAGCAAAACCTGCTCGATCCGGACAAGCCGGATTTTTTAAGTACCGCATTATTCTATAAAACAGATCGATATTATGTGCCGTACCGATCTTTGTATTCCAAAAATATTTCGAACCTTTTTATGGCAGGAAGAAATTTCAGCTGTTCACATATTGGACTTGGAGGCCCCAGAGTCATGCGTACTACCGGGCAAATGGGTGCTGCAGTGGGCTATGCCGCCTCGCTTTGCAAAAAATATACGGTGGAACCAAGAGCCATTTATCAACAATATTTGGATGAATATATGCGCCTGATCCTGACGCAAAAGGAAGTTACTTTGAATGTAGAGTAGGGAAAGGGTGAATGGTGCTAGTTGCTGGGTGCTGGGTAAAAAAGGTAAACGGTAAAAAAGGTATTAGGTACTGGGTGCTGGGTAAAAAAGTAAAAGGGTGCTAATTCCCTATGCCTTTGTTTGTGTCCTCACAAACAAACCTAAATGTGCTATTAAGGAACATTTTGATATTTATATCATTTTGTAGGAATATTGAATAACGGAAATTTGATTTTCGAACTGTATGTAATTACGAATGCTTATTTTTTTACAATCAATTTTAAAGTGTGAAATTAAGAAACTAGAATCCGGGAAGATTCACACTTCTGTCTTCTATCTGCTGAATTCAACCTTGCCTTATCGAGCCATAACATGTTTTTGTTCTCTTTTGATATTATGTGCTAGCATTTCCGCTAAAGCCCAAGCGGTTGCTACTGACCATGTTGCGTACACAGTAAGGCACGTTTTCGATTTTCCAATGAAGGATCCGGATTTTATTAGCGCAGTAAAATTGGAATACGGAAGAGACGGTCTTCCTCAAAAGTATACCACGATATTATCTACTCCGGTTTGTGATGACGGGCTTTGTCAGGTGCTTGAATTGAAGGTATATTGGAATCTGATTGGCAATTATGTGAATTATGATACAGTGGCTGGAATGCCTCTGACCAAATTTGATCATCTTCCATTTGTCGACGCAGACTATGAAAAATTGCATCAAATCCTGGCAGATCAACATTCTGTTCTTGAGCGAAAGTCTTTGGATGAGTTGTTTGATAGTGACAGCTTAAGACAATCCAATAGGGTAGATGCGACCACAGGAGCGACAGATCAGGCAATAAAGCATGCAATTGTTGAAGGGGCATTGTATTCATCTTATGCTTTGTGGCATTTGGTGAATGGAAATGTAAAAACCAAAATCCAGGAACATACAAAAGCAATTTATTCACCTGGCTTGGCGGAAAGGCTGCTAAAATCAAATGACTATCAAGAACAGCTATTTGTACTGAAACTATGCGAAGATGAAGATTTTGAGATCTATTTTGATCATGTGCTAAACCTAATCGTCACAAGTAATCCACTGCTAGAGATGTATATTCTGAAAAGGTTACCAGATGCCATGTGGCAGGAAAAAACCTTCCAAAATCAATTAGTCCGAGTCTTCCCGGAATTGACGCCTAATGGCCGTGGCCTTCTTTTTAGCAAGCTATCCACATTGAATACCATTGAAGCCTCATGCCTTATTTTTCTTTCAAATCATATTCCTATTATGTCTATCAGTCAACTTAAGGTTTTGCTTAAGATGCTTGTGAAATTCCAAATGGTAGAGCATGAGGTCATTCAAGAGCATTTCAAATCAGCTTCCAATTCCATGGATGATAAGGCTTTTTATATTGAAGAATTTTTGATTAAAACAAAATGATAAAGGCTTGACTTGACCTAGATTGTATCTACATCATCATATGAAATCAATAGCTATAAATGATTCCAACGACTGCTTATTTGATCCGTACTATTCCTATTATTAGGTGGCGTTTATTTATATTTATTCTACAACTCCCTTCAGATAAAAGTTAAGCTCAATTTTTTCGCTTTCATGTAAAAAAATGTCGCTTGCTACTAATACTTCTGATTCATCAGCGTATTCTCCTAAACAATTTAAAGTATATTCACCACCAAGAAGTTTTATAAAGTATTCTCCAGTATATTTATCAGAATATGTTTCTTTCCCCATCTCTGTTGCCCAGATTCTTGATTCATTACCATAAATAGCATTTCTATTTATCGCTGATAAAACTTTACCATAGACCATTACAGAATCGTTCAAAGTACTATCAAAAGTTTTACCTAAAATCTCTACTTCTCCTTCATAGACACGAACTTGACGACATGAGATTATTGAAATAGTCAGAATGAGAATTAATGATAGAAATCTATTTTTTTGCATGATTTAATTTTAGTTAATCGCCATTGTAAACTTTACAAGAACTTAAGATAATTATTGATTTATAACTTGTCAAAGTTAATTATTGAAATTTCTTCTATTTTTGACTTTTAGGACGGGACATTATGTACAATGACACCTACTTAACCGATATAGGTAAATAAAATCGTATTTTGACATGATTTACCTATAATTTCACATTACTACGGAACTTTAATATCCGATATATAGGTGTAGGTACCGTACCATCTATGACCGGAGGAGTAGCACCACGCTAATCCGTTTTTTTCACTTTTCAAGTACTTTTATCCCATCTCGGGCATTAAAAAAATTCGTCACGTGTGACGAGCAAATTCATCACGTGTGTTGAGCAAATTCGTCACGTGTGATAAAAAATTCATCACGTGTGTTGAGCAAATTAGTCACGTGTGATAAAATGATTTATCACGTGTGTTGAAAAAATTCATCACGTATGTTTGCCTGAATGAGCAAGCTTTAAAAATAAAATAACTACTTCAATTTCGGGGAAAATAATTCAATAGCATAGGATATTTGTTCAGGCTTTCCCAATACATAGGCCACGTCGCCTTTTTTGAATACTTCATCCGGTCCGGGATGTTCAATGATTTCCCCTTTTCTTTTGACAGCGACAACGGTAACACCATATACTTTTCTGAAATTCACTTCCGCAAGGGACTTTTCGATCAGAAACGAATCGTTACTTATCCTCATCGCTAAAATCTCGATGTTAGGGATCTGTTTTAATACCGAAAATTCTGAGTCGGAATCCTTCTCTCGAAATATTCCGTAATTATCCTTCCTGATCCTTTTGATGGCAGCATTAATCTCCCGTTGTGGCAGCAGAAATTTTTTCAGAACTCTTTCAAATAAATTGATGGCGGTTTCAAATTCCTCAGGCACAACCTGATCAGCACCCAGTTTATAAAGCTCTTCAATATCATGCACTTTCTTGGTGCGTACCATGACATTTGCATGCTTGTTCAGCAATCTCACTTTCTCTGTAACGGCCATTGCAGGCATCAGGTCTCCGATGGAAATTATTACCACCTTGGCAAAATCAATATGTGCTTTACGCAAAATAGGTTCATTGACAGCATCGCCATAAATCACTGTTTCGCCCTTGAGCTGCCTTTCTCGTACAATGGCAGGATCAAATACAATGGATATATAGGGCATTTTCATGTATTTCGCCATTACTGATAGATTGAGTGCGCGGGAATCTTTACCGATCAACACAAGATGATTTTTCAATTCGGGAATATCCATCTGTTTTAATGGGAACAGGCCATTCACTAAAATTTTCGGAAGCGGAAGTTTCAGAATCAAATCGGCTGTGGGAGCTGCTATTTGAATCATAAAAGGAGAAGCCGCCATGGTAATAATTGCAGTAGAGAGAAAAAGTTGAAAATAGAACGGAGAAATGATTTCATGATTCAATCCTAATTCGGCAAGTATGAAGGAGAATTCACCAACCTGACTGATTGCTATTCCAACAAGTATAGTTCCCTTCAGGGTATGCCCCAATATAAACG
This sequence comes from Cyclobacteriaceae bacterium, assembly GCA_030589835.1. The sequence goes on along the minus strand of JAUUZS010000013.1, from coordinate 9,275 downwards.
CACTAAAAACACCTATGAGCATTTTTAGGAAGATGACCAGAATAACGGTAAACATGACAAGCAGGTAATTGTCAACCACAAAGTTCAGGTTGAGCAACATGCCGATGGATACAAAAAAGAAGCTTGTAAAGGTATCTTTGAAGGTAATGATATTTCCAAAAGCATTGTGACTATACTCTGATTCGGAGATCATTAAACCGGCTAGAAAAGCTCCAAAAGCAAAAGACATCCCTAATTCAGCGCTTAACAATGCAACCGCCAGGCAAATGAGGAGAATACTCATAAAAAATAATTCCTGGTTTTTTGTCAGCGCAATCATATGCAGAAGTTTGGGCATCAACCATTTGTTTCCTATATAAACCAGGCCAATGATAAATAGTGCTTTCAGGGATAGGAGTAATACCTGGTAGGGTAGATTGATAATCTCACCTCCAATTATTGGGACAAAAAGTAATAAGGGCACAAGAATGATGTCCTGAAAAATAAGAATACCGAGTACAGTTCGCCCGTAGTTGGAGGTAATTTCAGATCGTTCCTGTAATATTTTAAGTACAACCGCTGTACTGCTTAATGCTGTAATCAACCCGATGAACAGCGCCGAATGCCAATTCAAATGAAACATGCGGACAATAAACAGAGTAGCAATAGTTGTAGTCACAAATTGCAGCAATCCACCCCAAAACACAATTTTTCTTATCTTGAGTAAGTGGTTCAGTGAAAATTCCAATCCTATTGAAAACAGAAGTAGAATAATGCCGATTTCAGCCATCAGCTCAATTTCTTTCAGGGATTGAATAATTGCCAATGCATGAGGACCTGCAACAATTCCTGTTAACAGATAACCAATTATGGTAGGGATTTTAAATTTGGTAAATACAAAATTTACCAGGGTCGAAAGGGAAAAAATTATGACAATATCTTTTAAAATCGCCAGTTCCATTTCATTGTTGCATTAAACCAAGTGAATAAAGTGAATAATAATCTGTCCGGTATGAATGACCGGAGTTGTCTTTTACAATTTAAGCACTGTTTTAATTAATACATGGTTTTGTTTATTTTTCTTCAAAAAAAGGCATTTTTTATAAAAGGGAAAAAGTAATTAACACTTAAGCGAGTAATCGCTCTGCGAAACTTTGCATTTTCTTTGCGAAACTCAGCGTAATTCTTGCCTGAACTGTAAAGGGTTATCACGCAAAGGTGCGCAAAGTATCCGCAGAGTTACGCAAAGTGTAACCATGAAATGAAAAACGCTAAAAAAAAATGTCGTTCTTATTCCGGTGAATAATATTTATTCAGCCTAAGCAACTGAATATTGCCTTCACTACATTAGACCTATAGAAAGAATTTTGTAAAAGTCATATTGGTGTTATCCATTTTGCCTATGCTAAATTCATATGTCCGCTTTATATCTGCCTGGTTCATGCATGTGTAACAAGAACCAAAAAATCGTTAAAGCGCCAATTTCGGAAATATGGATATGATGTCTGTAGTGTCTTCCATCCCCACTTGAAGCTCAATCAAATCGTTGAATAGTTTTTGTTTTAATTCACTGTGTTTTTCTTCGCCACTGAGATTAGCCAATTCCAGGGGATCATTGACCATATCAAACAACAATGTCGTTTCTGCTTTCGGGTAAACAATAAGTTTATATCCATCCTTGCGGATCATCCTTTGCGCATCAGTGTAGCACCCGTATATGGCATCGTAATTTCCTTTATCCGCCTTTCCTTTGGCAAGGGCGACCAGGCTGTTGAACTCCACAAAATCCGGTTTTTCGACTCCTGCCAATTCAAGGGCCGAAGCCATGACGTCCTGAAGATAGACATCAGCATCTGATTGCTGATTTTTCGGGATGTCAGGTCCGATCACAATCATTGGAGGCCTGACGCTATGGTCATACATGCTTTGTTTTCCCATCAAGCCATGACTGCCACATGCAAGTCCATGGTCGGAAGTGAAAAAGATGTAGGTATTGTCTCGCTTTCCGGTTTTCTCCAAGGCAGCAAGGATTCTTTTTATTTGCTCATCCATATGGGTAATGATGGCGTAATATTCCTGACGGTTCACTTTGACAGCATATTCAGTCCTGGGGAAAGGTGCCAGACGCTCATCGCGCAGGCTTCTTCCATAACCGATTTTACCATTATATGGATATTCCGGCTGATAGCTTTCAGGAATAGCAATATTTTCTACAGGATACTTATCTACAAATTCTTTGGGAGATTGCCTGGGATCATGAGGGGCATTAAATGCCAGATACATAAAAAAAGGTTTATCGCTTTTGGCGGCGCTATCCAGAAATACTTCTGCATCGTCAGCCAGTACTTCGCTCCAGTGTTTCCCTCCTTTCCAAAAGCCATCAAAGGAGGTGTCATAGGGTGACCACACATCTTCCTGTCCTTCAATTGGTCTGTTATAGCCTGCCTCGGTTTGGTTGGGCATTCCCGGACGAATGTGTGATACATGATTGAATATGCTGTCCGGCGAGACTTTCACATGCCACTTGCCGCTAAAATAGGTTTCATATCCTGCATCTTCCATCATCTGACTCCAGAGTTGTCGTTTTTGAGCCAGCTCTTTTAACTTCTTTTCGTTTTTGTGGGCACGCCAAACAAACCTGCCAGTATTGAGCATCGTTCTTGAAGCCACACAAACTGCACCATGCCAGGCGCCCATATTATAGGCATGTGTGAACGTTACCCCTTCCTTGGTGAGTTTGTCCAGATTAGGTGTAATTATTTCATCATTTCCATGCGCATGGATGGTGTTGTATGCCTGATCGTCGGCAAAAATGAAAAGGATATTGGGCTTGGATGGCTTTTTGTTACACGCTGAAAACAACAAAACACTACACATTACTGTCAGAAAAGCTTTGAGTGTAGAACTAAAAATATACATATGACAAGGTTATTTTATTTAAATATTATTGGCCGGAATTTCTTGTATTCATGAAAAGTACTTTCGACAGGGGCCCAACACCATTTCACACGTTTTCCCGTATCGTAATCCATTCGGTAGAAATTCCCTGTCCATTCTGTCCCGGGCTTTGGGGGTACATTATTAAGTGCCTTGAATAGCGTGTAAGGAAAAAACATTTCGGCCGTCCATCCACTGATTTTTGCTCCTGATTCTGCCTTACCACCCAAAACATGAACCGCTTTTTTTACTAAGCGATCTCCTTCATAATGCCATGGTGCCCATCCGAAAAAATCACCATCGGTGTTTGGTACAAGCAATACCAATTCAGTATTTAATGGATTAATTTCATATTCAAAGTATAGTGGATTTGATGGGTCGGTGTGAAGAAAAACTTCAAACACATCACCCTCCCAGATGTCTCCCTGATCTGTTTCATAGTCAGTGCTGATGATGTTGTCTTCGCAAGACGCTAGCACATAAATGCCCGTTTCTGAATAAAGCATTTTAAACTTTGTTTCAAATTTGTCTTCCACTTCGTCGAGCAGCGACATTTTTGTCCATTCGGTTTGGTTCCATTGCAGATGATCTCCTTTTCCATTGAGTTGAAAATCTTCACATTGGGTTACGATTAATTTTTCTTGCTGGGAATGCATCTTGTCGATTTGAAAATTATTGAAATATACTAAACTTATCAGGACTAAAAGTAGATTGAGTGTGTTCATGCCGGCTCAGTACAAATGAATTGATTATTTTATGAAAAGTATAAACATTTTTTGAGATTTCCATGCATTAATTGAATGTTCGGTGAAGAAGTGATCAAAGCACCTTTAGGAGGTGTGATGTCCTTATTCCTTTACCTCTGCTCGTATCCACAAATGACTGTACCAATGCCATGCGTTTCCTTTTTTTGAGGGAGCGGTGATGGTGTAAAGTGTTCTTCGTTTTTGCAGTTTGGTTTTTGCCTGAATGGTCATGGTATTACCAATGAGTGTTGTTTCACATTCCCCAGCAGTGAAGCAATTATATCTTGATATGTCAATCGCTGAAGTGTCAATTTCAATTGTGATTTTTGGCGGATTTTGATCTGGCATTACAAAAGATTCAGGATTTTCACTTTTTATGCGCAATGCTTTCATATTGGCTTTTTCAATAAAGCCTTCAATTTTTACATACGGGCCTGCCATAGGGAATCTTGGGATCGCATAATTATCATGAAGATAGATGACACCTGAATTTTGAGCTGCTGCGGCTTTGAATTTTAATTCCTTCAATAACTTCTTCATTTCCAGATCGAATTCGCCATACGGATAGGCAAATACATCAGGATAGAAACCAAGGTGGCTCTTAACTTCTTCCTGGCATTTCTGAACGTCCTTCTTAAACGCAGCAATACGATTTCTTTTTGGAATATTCAAAAAATAGGCATGACCATGACTGTGATTCCCAATTTCAATGCCTTGATTATGAACATCTTTAAGTTCGTTCCAGTCTAAATATGATCCTCCTCCCACACTTTCAGAATTAATGAATAATGTCGCCGGATATCCGAATTTTTGCAATACTGGCATGGCATTGGTTTTGAAGGTGCGATATCCATCGTCAACCGTAAGGCAAGCAACTTTTTCGAGATGTCCTATTTCAGGATTATTGATGTAATCTACGGCTTCACCAAAGGTCAGCACCTTGAAGTTGTTGTTCTTCAGGTACGATAGATGTGCCTGAAAATCCTCCATGCTGATGTTGGTGCTTGGGTATTTGCTGTTTTCAAAGCGATGATACACGAACATGACGACTTCTTTTTTATTATGATCCCCAAGATCAATTTGCTCAGGATTCTCATTATGTATTTCGCGGTTCGAAAAACAGTTGAAACACGTGAGCAGGATAAAAAGCAAATAATACATGCTGAATATAGAACGTTTCAAAATAGGGTGTTGTTGCTAACAGGATAATCAAAAAAATATGGATCCAGCCGAAAATTATCGCATTTGGTGAGTTCATTGGCAACAATCACGTTTCGGAGCATGATCACATATTCATTTCTTTTTTCGGAATACATCCTGAGGTACCAAATCAATTCGAATACATTATTTTCTCTATGAATACAATTTCTGAATGCAGCATATGTAGCAGACCTGGCAAGCAAAAGATGATAATCTTCAACAGATCCCAGTAGATTTTCGTACTTTTTCAGATGGATTGGTTTCCCGTTTCGGGATTCGTTTGCCATGATACGGTTTTCGTTGGAGTCGAATGACCAAATACCAAAAACATTATTCGCTTCCTTAAAAAATCTGGAGCTTCCCCATCCACTTTCCAGAGCCGCCTGGGCTAGCACTAGACTTGTGGGAGGAGGTTTCATCCGTCTTAGCAACTCATCTATATTTTTAGTTTTATAGTCCTCGAATGTGGTATTCATAAACATGCTGTCCTCACGCGTCCATTCCAATGAATAGCGCAAATTATTCTGGAGTATTTTCACATGTTCTTTTTTTAATTTTAATTGATATTGATAAATAAGAATAGCAGGCAGCAAGATATCGATAAAGCGTTTTTTACGTTCGTCATTACCCAGTTTATTCAAAAGGTGCACATGGTTATATAGGATAGGAACAACCAAACTGTCCTTTACAGGTCTTATGTCATTTTCCTTTTCTACCGTCACATAATCAATAACAAGAAATGTCTTATCTACTCTTTTGCTTAGCAATATTATCACGATAAAAATCGCCAAAAGGCTGATCGTGATCCATAACTTTTCGCTGGTAAAAAAACGATTACTCATAAATGTGGTATAGTTAAACGCTTGAATATAACAAGAAATGATAGGAAGTAAAAATATGTAAATGAGCGTGGCGTCAATACCTCAAAATAATTAAAAGGTAAATGCTGAAAAGCTAAAGGATAAAGGATAAAGGCCAAAAGTTAAAAGCTAAAGGCTGAAAGGTGAATGCAAAGGACTGGTCAACTTGCATTATCAGCATATTTCTGAGCCCTTTAGACCGCACCGCCCATCAATGCTTAAAAACGGAAGCCAAATTGCCCACCGATCCAAAGTTGCATTTGAGTGTTTCCTACGATGGTTGTGTTGATTGCGTATGGAGCTATTCCAGATAGATATTCTCCAGTATCACTGTCTTTCCAGGCCGAAAGATGGACATTGACAGAAGGGCCCAAAAACACTGAGGTCCGTTTGCCAAGTAAGTATGCATAATTTATTCTTAATTTATTGAGCAGATTGAAGGTGCCAAAAGGTTTATTTTCTTCGCTAACATAATTTGCCGTAAGATCAATACTTTGCCGGATTTTTCTGCCCCATGAATTTTCAAACCCAATTCCATATCCGAAGCTCCAGGTGTTGATGGTTTGTTCAGGCTGTAATCCTGCTGTAAAAATGTTGTAGAATTTGTTCACCCCTGTTTTTAGGGTAAGATTGGTGAGCGTGACCTCATTCCCGGAAAGTTCTACCCTTTGGTATCCTTTTCTAACAAAACTGATAAACCCAATAGGTAAACCCGAAACCGTATCACTAATATTAATGAGGGCAATTTGACTTCCCTTGATCTCTTTTCCATAATTTACAATTGCTGCAAGTTGAACACCCTTTACGCGTTTTGTCGCAATATTTATGATCGATGATATCTGTCCGGCATTTACTTCCCTGGCAAAATTGCCTACTCCGGCAAGCTGTACACCGCCAACTTTCCCAGTAGACGTATTCACGACTCCGGAAATTTGAACTCCATTGATATTTCTTCCCATATTGATTACTCCGCTGATTTGCATGATGTCCACATCGCCTTTGGCAAAGTTAGATATGCCGGACATCTGTACTCCATCTACATTTTTTGTAGTCACATTGCTGATCCCTGCAAGCTGCCAGCCTTTCATGCCGCCCTGAAGAATATTGCTGATTCCGGCAAGCTGCACACCCCTAATCGTATCCACCACCATATTACTAAGCCCTGCCACCTGAAGCCCATGCAGTGAACCCTGGTTATTGTTCGACAATCCTGCTACCTGAACACCACGTGTTCTTCCTCCAACAATATTACTCAATCCGCCGACCTGGAACCCGGTTACATGCCGCTTATTGATGTTCATTAATCCTCCAATTTCCATGACACTGACTCCGGCAGAATATCCGGCCAATACGTTTAGCGAAAAGGAATTTTCTACTGATCCACTCATTTTGGTATTGGTACCGATTTTTGGAATGAAGGATATCTGAGCCATTCTTCGTTCTATTACATCGATGTTATCTGAGCGCACAAACTGATCCTTTGGGACAAATTTCTGAACGATGGCAATATTATCTAATGGCTTCACCGAGGCTTGGAAGTTTGGTTCTTTTAGCGCCAATTCCTGCTGATTCCACTTTGGCCGAAGCGAAATATCGATATTCATATCGGCAGGTTGAACAAGGATCAGCGTATCTACAAATTGACGCTTACTGTAAGCAAGGCCAAATTCATCAAATTTTTTCGTCACGTTAAGGGTATAATGCCCTTGCTCGTCTGTGATGGTAGAGGTCAGGGTATATACTTCATAAATGGTCGTTGAAATCAATCGTTCGCCTGTTTTTGCGTCAAAGACATAACCGCTCACCTCAAAACTGATGTTCTCTTTAACCTTAACAGGCTTATTTTTAAGCAAAATCAAATGATTCCCACTTACTTTATACACAATTTTTTTATGGAAAATCACATCCAATACTTCTTTCACACTCGAATTGGAAACACTAATATTTACTGCACTGTCACCAGGGATAATTTGCGGATTGTAGGAGAAGCTAAAATCGCCAATATTGGCAATGCCGAGAAGCACGCTTTCCAGCTTTTGGTTATTTACCTCAAAACTTATTTCTCGTTTCAGTATATTTTCTTGAGAAAATCCAATTAATGGGAGAAAAATAAATAGGTAAAAAAATAAATGTTTACTGACAGCCATTCCCCTTGATCAATATATTTTCATCATCTTTTACAATTTCCAATTCAAAAATAGTAGAAATATGATCAATAATATGATCTATGGTTTCATTACTGAATTTTGCCGTTAACCGACAATTCAGAATCAAAGGATTTTCGACTTGTATTTCCAAATTATATAAACGTTCCAGGGTTTCGAATACCGCCGAAAGGTCAGTATTTCTAAAAAGTAAGGTCTTGTTGAGCCAATAAAGTGACTCCGCATCAATATCGACTTCCTTTTTCACCTCATTGGTTTCTTTAATGAAAATCCCTTTTTCGCCAACATGCAGTTTCGTCGATTGAGTGTGATCCGGATTGGATAATTCCACCAATCCTTCTTCTACCAAAACTTCTACCGCAACATCTTCCTCCAGTGCTTTCACATTAAAGGAGGTTCCAAGTACCGTAATAATTGCGTGCTGTGCTTCGATAATAAATGGTTTTGCCGTGTCCTTTTTAACCTTAAAAAAAGCTTCGCCCTTTAGCTTTACCCTACGTTCGTTTTGTGAAAACTCCTCAGGATATTCGATGGTGGTAAGGTGATTTAATGCGATGATTGTGCCATCTGGCAAGGGGCTGTTTGTGATGGTAGAATCGCTTGAGGCCAGATACACTTGCTCCAATTGCTGGGATTGATACCGGAAAAGGGAATACACCAATACACCAACGACGAAAACTGCCGCTACACGAACAAGATAAAATGAAAGTGATCTTTGTTTTGGGAGGTGTCTTTTTTCAATTTCTGAGTACTGATCCATTCTGTTTTTCAACCCCTTCCAGGCCAGATCAACATTAACATTGGCGGGTTTTACATTTGTTGGGACTTTGGTTAATGTCCAAATTTTCTGAAGATTTTCGAATTGTGCCTTGTTCTCTGCAGAAAGATTGATCCATCGCCTGATCATAACCTTCTCATTGTCATCGGTTTCGCCGATAATAAAACGGATTAACCGTTCCTCATCAATATGTTGCTTTCCTCGCTTCATCTACTCTTCTGAACTATTGACAACTGAGATGCCATTTAACCCTACTCTCCTCCTAAATATTTTATTAAAATGTCTGAAATAAATATGATGAACAGGGATAAGTAATCTGCTAAATGGAGCCGTAAAAACTTAAGTGCTTTGCCCATTTGGGCTTCCACCGTCTTTACTGATATTTTTAATTTCTCTGCTATTTCTTTGTATTTCAATTCCTCATACCGACTCATCTTGAATATTTTCCTGCGCTCTGGTGGCAATTCATTGATCACATGGTCTATTCGCTGCTCGAGTTCCAAGGCGACAACATTATCGTGAACTTCCTGTTCCTTTCGTCTGATCTCCTCGTTGTTAGCCAATTTGTATTGTGCTCTTATTTTCAGATGTTTCAGGTAGTTAAGGCATG
>JAUUZS010000458.1 GCA_030589835.1 Cyclobacteriaceae bacterium | reverse complement strand
CACCCTGGAACCTTTATCCGGAATCGGCGGCTTCATCTTATCGAGGTATTCCAAATTTAGTTTTCAGATCTGAGGATTCCGGAGTTGGTCATCCCGGCCACAAAAAGTGTTATAGCTTTATTGTCAATGAAAATACGATACTCACCATCAGTAAAAGCGGAAAGTGGCAGTGGAGATGGAAATTTTATGATGAGTATGCTTCAATTTCAATTGAGAAGGTAGATCATGAACAAAAATATTGGTTTCTTTATGAAGGGGTTATAGCAGGTGAGTTTACACCAGATTATCAGTATTGGGGAACGAACCTTGGAGGACCACGGAAAGAGATCAATGATTTCTATAAAGACGATAAAATATTTGCCAACTGGCATTGGGTTTACTTTGGTGATGAGCGTGTAAAACAAATACTTTTTGTAGCCATGAAAGCACCCGATCGCCAAATAGATACTATGGGATTTTTAGGCAATTCTTCTAAAGGAGTCGCATCGGAAGATGGTATGGTAGTTTTTGGTTTTGGCCGGCTAGGAAATGATCAACCACAACTCAGCGCACCACGCAACACTTTCTACATTGGATTTTTGAAAAAGAAAGTAAAGAATCCATCACGCCATGAGACCGTGTCCAAAGAAATAGAAACTATAATAGATAAAGATTAATGTAATAATTCAAGTTTGTCCCCAACTAAAACCGGGATAACTTTGGTCGTATTCAAGGTTACCGTATAATTAAAATCGTCATCCGAAACCAGGTGGTTTAATCTGTTTCTATGCGAGCTTTTCGATAGATATGTTTTTAGATCCGGTTTGGCCCGGTGCCATAGATCTACTGCGCCAAGTACTGAATCACATGCAGTAGAAAATCCATGATTCATTAGCATCTCGGCCAGGGCACCTGCAAATACAGAATCTTCAAGATTGAACAGGCTTTTCCAGGCGGCACAAAAGATCACCACATTTTCTTTTTTTTCAATAAGTAAATCTGCCAGAGCCTGAATATTTACAAACGAGCCGACAAGTACATGCTCGGCATCTCTGGCCATGTTAATGGTTTTTGTGCCATTTGTAGTTGAAAATGCTACGGTTTGTCCTTTCAAATCATCGCGAAGAAAATCAGAAGCAGAATTTCCGATATCAGCAAATTCCATGATTTCACCGTTTCGCTCACATGCCACGAAATATCCATTTCGTTTCATTTCCCTGGCTTCATCAAGTCCGGATACAGGAATAATTTCTTTCACACCATGATCAAAAGCGGCACAAATAGAGGTGCTTGCCCGCAGAATATCGACCACTACTGTCGTGAATTTTCCCTCTGTTAATTTGTGTCCGTAAAGTTTAGGTGAAAAGCAGACTTCAACCGTAGGGTGTATATTCATAGTATTTGATTAAAAACCCAAAGATACTTAACCGATGAGAATTATATGCCTCAGCTACTTTATTACTGCAATTTTTTCATGGATCTTGCTAAGATTCCTTACCTGATTGTAGATTTCAGTGCTAAATTTATTATTATTGGATAATTGACCTTAATTTTATATCAGATAAAAGTCATCCATTATTATTTCAAAATAAACATTCATGGAAAAAAGAAGAAAATTCTTAAAGACAGCCGGTGCATTCGCAGCCGGAAGTTTAATTGTGCCTTTTGGTTGTTCACCAAAGAAAGCCCAGGAAGCTGCTGAGAAAACCCTAGCACCTGCCAAGTCAAAAGACATTGGCATTCAGATTTACACCCTAAGAAATGAAATCCAAAAAGATGGTCTTGAGGTAACTATGGAAAAGGTTGCTGCTGCCGGATATAAATTGGTTGAGCCATTTGGTTATGAAGGAAGAAAATACCTGGGAAAAACACCTCAAGAGTTTAAAGCCATGATCGAAGGATTAGGCATGAGGGTTCCTAGTACGCACTCCGTGATGGAATTGTCATCGGCAGGAGGTAAAGATGACATGATCAATAACATGAAAGTTACTGCTGAAGATGCCAAAGCTACAGGAGCGGAATATATGGTTTGGGCATACCTGAAACCTGAGGACAGAACCAGCATGGAAGACTATAAAAGACATATAGAAACCTGGAACGAGTTTAGTGAAATTTGTAAAGAAGCTGATATTCAATTTGCTTACCACAATCACGATTTCGAGTTTATTCCTTTTGAAGGGGAAACAGAAAAGCCTTATGACATGATCATGAGAGAAACAAACGCTGATTTGATTAAATTCGAAATGGATCTTTATTGGGTAAATAAAGCCGGGGAAAATCCAACCGATTGGTTCAAAAAAGATCCAGGTCGTTTCCACCTATGGCACGTAAAAGATATGACCGCAGATGAAACCAAATTCTTTGCACCCGTTGGTGAAGGGATTATTGATTTCAAACCAATTTTTGCCGCGCGTGAAACTGCCGGCATGAAGTATATCTTTGTCGAGCAAGATGCCACTCCTGAAGGAGTCTCACCACTTGATACCATGAAAGTGAGCTGGGATTTCCTGAACAAAGCTGATTACGTTTAAGATTAGTTAAAACATACATCCAAAGTCCGATGAGTAATTATCGGACTTTTTTTTATGATTTAGCTAATAATTAACTAGAACAAGGGGCGTTTCTTTATTCTTCAATTTATATTCAATAACTTTGACCATAATTATAAGATTCCAAAAATGAGACTACATATGAAAAGGATATTATTTTTTGCCGTAATCGCTATGTTTTTTGCATCATGCGAGCCTCGCCAAGGGCAAACAGCAGAAGAAACCCAAACCCCGGCCCCTCAGGTCAACACCACGACCTCTATGCATGAGATTGTGGTAGAAGAAGTAATCCAGGCAAATGCATATACCTATATCAAAGCCCTGGAGGGAAGCAATTCAATATGGATGGCCATTCCAAAAAGAGAGGTAGAAGTAGGGAATACCTACTATTACGACCAGGCTATGGAAATGAAAAACTTTAATAGCAAAGATTTGGACCGCACATTCGAATCCGTTTATTTTTTAAATGGCATTTCAGAAAGCCCATCCCCACCAAGCCAAATGGCGAAAATGTCTCCTAGTGATGAAAACCATAAGAAAAAGGAGCCCGTACAAAAGCAGGAGTTGAATATAGAAAAAGAAGAGGGGGTTACAGCAGTTGGTAGTTTGTTTGATAACAAAGCTGACTATAAAAATAAAAAAGTCAAAGTAAAAGGGATTGTCACCAAATTCAATGCCGACATTATGAGCAAAAATTGGGTACATATACAGGATGGCTCAGGAGGAGCAAACAGTTTTGACCTCACCATCACTACACAGGATGTGGTAAAAGTTGGTGCAATTGCCTCTTTTGAAGGTATTGTCGCCATTGATAAAGATTTTGGAGCCGGTTACAAATATGACGTGATATTGGAAGAGGCAATACATACCAACAAAAAGTCTGATATGAAGGTGAATTAGTAATTGTGCATCACTTAAATCATAAGCTTTTCTACCTGTTCCATTTTTAAGCTTTAAATTATCTGTCCGGAAATAAAGCATCCGATAAATTTATCACACCGGAGGCTTTATCCATTTCTGGAATTATTGTTCAACTATATTTGTTTTGCACTATCATCAAATATATGTTCAAAAGTTATTTGTTAATCTCTATCCGGCACCTACTAAAAAACAAAATATTTTCATGTATTAATATTTTTGGCCTGGCTCTTGGTATGGCAGGTTTTATGCTGATCATCAGCTATGTGCGCTATGAAAATAGCTACGACAGGATCAATGCCAACATCGATAATATCTTCCGGGTAGAAAGTCTCTTTTATAAAGGTGGCCTTAAAACCGATCACTGGCCAACGAGTAGCAATGGCTATGGTTCAGCGATGAAAAATTCCTTTCCTGAAATCCTGGATATGACTCGTATCAACTGGCACAATTCGGAGCGAATTGTCCGGTATAGGGAAATAAAATTTCGTGAAAATCATGTTTGTTTTGCGGATTCCAATTTTTTCCAATTTTTCGAGTATCCTGTTATAAAAGGAAACCGGGACACCTTTCTCAAGGAGCCCAATACCGTAATCTTATCGGAATCTGCTGCGCACAAATATTTCGGAAACAATGATCCAATAGGTAAAAGAATTCAAATCAGTACCTTCTCCAATTCCTTCGATTGCGAAGTGACAGGGGTTTTT
>JAUUZS010000312.1 GCA_030589835.1 Cyclobacteriaceae bacterium | reverse complement strand
ATAGGGGCTATGCCATGGTTCATTTCGCCGATAAAACCTGTGGCAATCAAAAAATGTATATCGATAAATAGCAGACAAAAACTCAAATAGAGATACATCATTTCCCTGGTGATAAAAAACAGGGTAAGATTAAATATTACGGTTGTAAGCAAAATACTTATCAGCAGGATTAAGATACCGCGATCTCGCCTGTCGTGGTCAAAAAAGCCTTTGTATGAATACACGTTTAGAGGTATTTGCATGGAAGAGTTGGTCTTTATCCTTGCAAATACGGTGTAAGGAACATTTTGCTCCATGCTAAAACTGAACACCGGATTTCTAAACCTCATGCCATTATATTCATTATGATGATAAAGCCCTGTTAAAATCTGCTCCTGTAAATTTCCATCGGTGTACACAAAAATTTGTATTTCACTCAGTGTAGGATAAGCAAATTCAAACAGCCATTCCATCTCGGAAGAGGCCTCGTTGACCACATCGAAGGTCAGCCAATAAGCATCGTCTGTAATAGAAAAACTGGGGGTTTCAGATTTATTAAAATTAAATAAAAATGTGCTTATTTCTTCAATGCCAATATCAGATGTCGAGTCGATAAATAAGCCCACATGAGGCCAAACATCCTGGCTTAGGGTGTTATTGTCAAGTACCAATGGCGTATTCCCAATACAAAATGGGGTGCTCCATATACCAAGGGTCATCGAAATAAAAACCAAAAATAATTTCATTAATAGCTACTGATTTATAAACCCGGTTTGGCGATTTTATACTTTATACTGTACAACACCAGGCCAACAGTATTTTTTACACCTGTTTTTGCTTGTAGGTTTTCGCGATGTTTATCGACTGTGCGTTCGCTGATAAATAATTGTTCGGCGATTTCAGACCTCGAAAGGCCATTGCAAAAAAGTTGTAAAATTTCTTTTTCCCGACTGGTGAATTTTGGCAATGCAATTTGCGCTCTTTTTTCCTTTTGCTTTACGATGACCCGTTGTGTCAATTTAGTCAATACACGTGAAGAGAAATAATTCCCCCCTTTCATCACCCGTTCGATAGCTTCAGAAATTTCCTTCCGCTCAGCATCCTTAAGAATGTAACCACTTGCCCCACAATCAAGCATTTTATCAATATACTCAATATTTTCAAACGAAGATATACCGATAATCTTAAGATTGGGACGGATTTCCAATGCCTCCCTTGTGGCTTCAAAGCCGTCTTTTTCAGGCATATTGATGTCCACAAAGGCCAGGTCAGCCTCGGACGTCTGCAATATATCTAAAAATATTTTACCATTTTCCGCTTCAAGGACCTCCCCAACGGATTCCTGAATGGACAAGAACGACTTAAATCCATCACGAAAAATAGGATGGTCGTCAACAATAATTACCCGATATGACATGCTAAAAAATAATAACTGATGTAACTAGGATTTAAATATAACAAGATAGATACTATATTTTAATATTTGAAGTCATATTCACCACTTTAAGGGTTGCCAGGCACGCCATGTTCAGGCTGTTTTATTTTAATATCAACGTAGAAATCCACCTTCTGAGAAGGTGGTCAGAGATGTTTTACATGGGTTCGCCATCAAAGTATGCGACTCATGTTTAACTTTCGAAAGTTGCCCCCGCAACTAAAGAAAGAAAAACATATGAGTCGATTTAGTAAATTGTCGCATACTTTGTGGTGTTGTCGTTACCACATCGTATGGACGCCTAAATAGAGTCCGTCTATAAAGTCTGCTATCTGCGTTACGCTTGCTCTCAAAATGGTCATTTACGAAATGTAAACTCACATTTTTCGAGCTACGCAAGCCTTGATAGCAAACTTTCTGAATCAGACACCGAGTTTATAGACTGGCTTAAAATAAGTTTGATGGATCAAATGATTTCATTTAAGGCAAGCAATTACAGGATTGGGGTTTTGATTATCCTGTGGGCATTTTTATTTATCAGGTGCGATAAAGAAGAAGTATCTACTGCCGGTACGGATCCAGAAACGGAGTTTGTTGTTCCTACCATTTTACCTTCCGGGAATGAGCAATACCTCACCCTGAACTCAGCGTATATTTTTGATCAAAAAGCGCTGCACACCTTTGAATTGAAAATTCCTGAAACTGCTTTGGCTAGAATAGACGCTGACCCTTCAGCTGAAGAATATGTTGAAGGGATGTTGATTTTTGAAGGGGATACCCTTAGCCCCGTGGGGGTACGATATAAAGGTTCGATTGGCGCATTTGTAAACTGTCTTTCCGGAACCAATTGGTCAAATCCCTCAGGCTATAAAACCTGCACGAAACTATCCATGAAAGTCAAAATAAATTGGGAAGGGCGTACGGAAGAATTTTATAACTTAAAAAAGCTCCAATTTCATGCTCAGAATCTGGATGATTCGCAAATGCACGAGCGTCTGGGGTATTGGTTATTTCGAGCGATGGGCGTGCCTGCACCGCGTTCTGTACATGCGCATTTGGTGATTAATGGCCTATATTCCGGACTTTACGCCTTGACAGAACAGATTGATGGCCGTTTTGTGAAGGAATATTTTACTGACGATGAAGGAAATCTTTACAAGGAAGTTTGGCCACTATATATGGACGGCCTACCACATCAAAATCTGGTGTATACCAATGCCCTAAAAACTAATGAAGACATCAATCCTTCTGTTGAGATCATTAAAAACTTTGCTCAGCGAATTGCGGAAGCGGCACCTACAGACCTTCAAAATGTGATTGCCGCATCCATGGATATCAATGAAATAATTTCTTTAGCCGTGGTAGACCGGATGATCCGCAATGATGATGGGCCATTTCACTGGTATTGCGAAAACGGGAGATGCTCGAATCATAATTACTATTGGTACGAAGAGCCAACTAATCAAAAACTACATCTTATCCCCTGGGATTTGGATAATGCCTTCGAGAACATTATTGCGGATGCGAATCCGGTAACGCCGATAGCAGACCCCTGGGGACAGCTATCCAGTAATTGCCAGCCATTTGGAGCTGGATTTTTGCAAATTCAACAGCGGTCGGCAGCATGTGACAAGCTAACCGGGGGATGGGCGAGTTTTACGGAGGAGTATCAACAATTAAAGACCCAATTTAACGAGGGACCTTTTTCGGCAGCCCAAGTGAACAGTTTGTTGGATATCTGGAGCCAGCAAATAACCGAGGCAACCCATGAAGCAAGCACCTGGCATCATGACGCTGTATCTGTACAGGAGTGGAAAAATGCTATGGATCACCTTAGAAATCAACTTGAGTATGCACGAAATAATTAAAGTAAAAAGATAGCAAACAGTATAAATCAAATTACAATTTTATAATGAAAAAGTATTTTATAATTCTCCTACAGCTCAGTATTATTACTACTTCCGGTTTTTCTCAAACAAATTCCCGGATCAACGTCATGTCATTCAATATCAGGTACGACAATCCTGCCGATGGGGATCAGAACTGGCATCAGCGAAAGGAAAATGTGGTGCGAATGATTAATTTTTATGATCTTGACATTATTGGCATGCAGGAGGTGTTGGTTTCTCAGCTCAATTACCTGAAAGATAATTTGCAAGATTACCAGGCCGTGGGTGTTGGTCGTAAAGATGGAAAAGAGAAGGGCGAATTTTCTCCGGTTTTCTACCGTAAAGATCGATTCAAGGAACTGAAAAGTGGGACATTCTGGCTGAGTGAAACACCTGATAAGGTGAGCAAAGGTTGGGATGCTGCACTAGAGCGCATCGCATCCTGGGTGGTGCTGAAAGACAACATCACGGGCAAAGAGTTTATTTTTATGAATACCCATTTTGATCATAGAGGAAAAAAAGCGCGAATTGAAAGTGCGGCCTTGTTAAAGGCAAAAGCAACTGAACTGGCTGCCGGCATGCAATTAATTTTAACCGGTGATTTTAACCTGGTACCGGAATCCGAAGGAATACAAACCATAGTCAAACCGGACGGAAAAAATACCCTGGTGAATTCCAGCAGTATTGCAACCTTCACCTACGGTCCGGATTGGACTTCTACAGGTTTCAAGGACAGACCGTTTGCCCAGCGGAAGGTGATAGATTATGTCTTTTTAAAGCAAATTGAAACCGTAAACAGATATGCGGTGATTACCGAAAAATTAAATGATCTCCAACTCTCTGATCATTGCCCGGTGTTTGTGCAGGTGGAATTGTAAAAAGTACTGATATAGATCCAGAAATAGTGAAGAAACCACTTTAATATATAAATTGTTGCTTTACGGAGCCCAAAGAAAGCATAACACGATTACCCCAACAGCTATCATGACAAAGTACATCCTTATTACATGTTTAACTTTAGTTTTGCTCAACTGCCAAAGCTATAAAAAGGATCAATTTGATATAAAGCCAAATATCATTGTCATCCTGGCCGATGATGCTGGCTATGCCGATTTCGGGTTTATGGGCAGTGACCTGCCTACACCAAATATTGACAACCTGGCGAATAGCGGTATTATATTTACCGATGCACACATTACAGCGACGGTATGTAGCCCTTCCAGAGCTGGGCTCATGACGGGTCGCTATCAACAGCGATTTGGACATGAAGCCAACATCCCACCTCCAGACTCAGGGATGGATCCGGAGGAGCTCACTATTGGCGATGCCATGCAAATGGCCGGTTATAAGACGGGATATATTGGTAAATGGCATCTTGGGGAATTAGATAAATATCATCCCAATAACAGAGGTTTCGATGAGTTTTGGGGATTTCTGGGAGGGTCAAGATCTTATTTTTATAAAGGAGACAGAGATGACAAAGAAGGTCAGCCAAGGGAAATATTGCACAATAAAACGCACATCGATTTTGACGGGTACCTGACCGATGAATTCACCAACCAATCTGTGCGATTTATTCAAGAGAACAAAGAAAATCCGTTCTTTCTATTTCTATCCTACAATGCGGTTCATACCCCCATGCATGCAAAAGAAAGTGATCTGGAAAAATTCAAAGACAGCCCCAGAGCAAAGCTTGCTGCCATGACCTGGTCAATGGATCAGGGAGTTGGCAAAGTGCTCAACAAACTGGAGATGGAAGGTTTGAAAGAGAATACACTCGTATTCTTTTTAAGTGATAATGGGGGAGCATCAAATAATCAATCGTCTAACCTGCCCTTAAAAGGCTTTAAAGGTAACAAGTTTGAAGGTGGTCACAGAACACCATTTATTATGTCATGGCCGGACAAGCTCAAGGCTGGGCAGAAATACAATGGATTGACATCATCGCTGGATATTTTCGCTACATCCATCGGTGTGGCCGGGTTGGAAAAAACTACAGGAAAGCCATTGGATGGTGTGAATTTAGTGCCACATATTTCCGGTGTAGATAATGCAGAACCTCATCAAACACTCTATTGGAGAAAGGAAGGAATGGCTGCCGTTCGTGATGGTGATTTTAAACTCATCCGGCTGGACCAATATGGATACAGGCTTTATAATTTACAAGATGATTTGGGAGAGATGGACGACCTGTCTGATCAAATGCCTAAAAAACGGGAAGAGCTCAAATCTTCGCTGAAATCATGGGAGGACGAATTGATGACGCCTTTATGGGCAGAATCCAAGCCATGGCAGCGCGTGACTTTTGAGATACACAAGGCTTTGATGGAGAATCGTGAAGTGACCATTAAAAGCCCT
>JAUUZS010000380.1 GCA_030589835.1 Cyclobacteriaceae bacterium | reverse complement strand
TTTCTAAAAACAGGGATATTGTATTTCTTGATTTTGATAAGCTTGAGTTTCCATTGATCATCAGAAAATGGTTGCCCGGTGATCGGTTTCAGCCGCTTGGCATGACGCATAAAAAAAAGCTTAGTGATTTTATGATTGATGAGAAAATTCCATTAAACTTGAAAAAACAAGTACTTGTGCTTACATCTGGAGAGAATCTTGTTTGGGTGATCGGCCACAGGATTGATGATCGATATAAAATAACCAGCCAGACCAGGAAAGCCTACAAGGTTTGTAATAAATACCATCATGATAAATCCATTTAAGAAGTCATACACGCCTAAAGAACTCAGTACGTTTCGGTTCCTGTCAAGAATCGAGCTTTTTAAACGTCTGAATTATAAAGAGATGTCACATTTTTTGCCTTATTTCTATCTTAGGGAATACAAAATGAATGAGGTCGTGTTTTTTCGTAATGATCCCGGAAATGCCTTGTACCTCGTAAAAAGCGGAAAGGTTTCGATCAATGTTGATATTGAGGATGGTTTTGAGTTGCTAAGTGTGATAAAGTCGGGAGGAGCATTTGGAGAAAGCGCACTGCTGAAGGAGTCAAACAGGATATACACCTCTATTATTCATTCTGAAAGAGCGGAATTGTATGTGTTGCCAAAAGTAAATATGCATGAAATTTTTGATGGGCATGCTGTAATTAAAACAAAAATGCTGGAGTCGCTGACCGAATTGTACAACGATTATATGGTCAATCTTTTTAAAGGGTATAAATCTTCTTTGGGTCTTTTCAATTTGAGCCAGGTTTATAAGAATTAGGTTTGTTATTTATTTTGAAAATCCTGTATCTATTCGGATCAATTTCTTTCCTATATCTCACATAATTAATACCTTGCAGATTCATTTTTTGAACAATTAAAATTCTAATACTATGAAAATAACAGTTGTAGGGGCAGGTAATGTTGGCGCAACATGTGCAGATGTTTTAGCCTATAGGGAAATCGCCAATGAAGTAGTGGTGGTTGACATCAAGGAAGGATTGGCTGAAGGAAAAGCACTTGATATTTGGCAGAAATCACCGATCAATTTGTACGACACCAGAACAGTAGGAGTCACCAATGATTACTCCAAAACTGCAGGGTCAGAGGTCGTTATAATCACCTCGGGGCTACCAAGAAAACCTGGTATGAGCCGGGATGATTTGATAGAAACCAATGCAGGTATAGTGAAGTCTGTTACAGAAAATGTAATTGTACACTCTCCCGATGCAATCATCATTGTGGTATCGAACCCATTGGATGTGATGACCTATCAGGCACATCTTGTATCAAAAGCCCCAAGAACAAAAGTCATGGGTATGGCAGGTATTCTTGATACTGCAAGATATAGAGCCTTTTTGGCTGAAGCATTGAATGTGTCCCCAAAAGATATTCAAGCTGTAATTATGGGTGGCCATGGCGATACCATGGTCCCATTGCCAAGATATACCACTGTTGGAGGTATCCCTGTTACAGAATTAATTGATAAGGATACTCTTGACGCCATCATTCAAAGGACTAAAACCGGAGGCGGGGAATTGGTGAAATTGATGGGAACATCTGCCTGGTATGCACCTGGATCTGCCGCAGCACAAATGGCCGAAGCTATTGTAAGAGACCAAAGACGCGTATTCCCGGTTTGTATTCAATTGGATGGTGAGTATGGCATCAACGACTGCTACCTCGGAGTTCCTGTAATTCTTGGGAAAAATGGAATTGAGAAAGTCATCGAGCTCGATCTGAACGATGAGGAGATGGCATCATTGAAAACTTCTGAAGGCCACGTCCGTGAGGTAATGGGAGTTTTAGATGGAATGAGTTAAAAATCAAATAAATTGAATGAAGCCGGTTTGTGTCAGCAAACCGGTTTTTTTGGCTCTATACGAAATTGGGCGCTCAGGAATACGTAAAACTAAATGGAGTGATGGGTACAGTTTAAATATCAAATTGAAATGCTGAATGTAGAAAAATAGAGTTTTGGTACCAAAGCCTATTCCTATTTTCCGTACCACCGCTTTCCGTAAAAGAAAAATCTTTTTTGGAATGAATTACAGGACTGAAAAATGTTAACTTATTTATATTAATATGGAAAGCATCAGTGTTTTTGATATCCTGAAAATTGGTATTGGCCCATCAAGTTCGCATACCATGGGCCCATGGATAGCTGTTCAACAGTGTCTGGCAGAATATGCTGCTAAGCATGAAATTGCCAGGATCACTTCAATACGCGTACATCTTTATGGATCGCTGGCCAAAACAGGCCCGGGACACGGCACCAACAAAGCCATCATGCTTGGCCTCATGGGCTTTGATCCTGGCACAATAGAATGCGAAAAAATTGATGATTATATACAAGGCATAAAAAAAGAGTGCAAAATTGTAATTCTCGATAAAAAGGAGATTCTGTTTGATCCCATAAAGCATATCATTTTCAATACCCAGGAAAAACTGGCTTTTCACTCCAATGCACTAAAAGTGATTATTGAGTATAATACTTCAGGGTTATATGAGGATATTTTTTATTCTATTGGTGGGGGATTCGTAGTTAAGGGGCCAGTTAAGAGTAATGCGAATCAGTCAATTTTGCCATTTCCCATCGCGTATGCAGATGATCTGTTAAAATGGTGCAAGCAGGAAAAAAGTAATATTTCTGATATCGTACTAATAAATGAAAAATTTTGGCGCAAGGAAAATGAAATATTTTCTCAGCTGCAAAAAATAGTTGACGCCATGAAGAAAAGCGTTTATAAGGGTTGTCATTCTCCGGGCATACTCCCTGGCGGATTAAATGTAAAACGCCGGGCATCTATTCAAAATATAAAACTGATTTCCAGTAGCAATTACCATTCTATTAGTGAATGGATTAACCTCATAAAAACCTCGAAGCATTCGTTTAAAGAAACCTTGAATTGGGTCAGTTGTTTCGCCCTTGCTGTCAATGAAGAAAACGCCTCTTTTGGCCGGGTGGTCACTGCCCCCACAAATGGTGCAGCGGGTGTAATTCCTGCAGTGATGTTGTATTATCTGTGTTTTTGTGAGAATGTAGTAGATGAAGATCTATACCATTTTTTATTGGTTGCCGGTGAATTGGGAAGCATCTTCAAGAAAGGGGCGACTATTTCTGCTGCAATGGGAGGTTGCCAGGCGGAGATCGGTGTTTCATCGGCAATGGCTGCGGGAGCACTGACCGAGGTGCAGGGAGGAACTCCCGAAGAAGTGCTGATGGCGGCAGAAATTGCTATGGAGCATCACTTGGGGTTGACTTGCGATCCAATAGGTGGATTGGTGCAGGTGCCTTGCATCGAGCGAAATGCCATGGGAGCCATGAAAGCCATAACCGCTTCTCAAATTGCCCTGGCCAGCGATCCTTTTTATGCCAAGGTTTCTCTTGATGAGGTGATAAAAACCATGTGGCAGACCGCCGAAGATATGAACTCAAAATACAAAGAAACAAGTGAAGGTGGCCTGGCAATCAATATCCCGGTAAGCTTTCCGGATTGTTAATGGAAGGTAAAGGGGGGTCAAAAAAATGCTAAACCTTTCAGCCAAATTACATAATGCAAACGGCAGACGAAGTACGCATTTTATTTTCTACGAATCGCAGATAGGTAGGATTGTAAGGGTTAAGTCGTTCGGGTCACGAATTTCAGGGTGTTAGATTGGTTTATTTCCCTTTTAGCACCTCAGGGGATTGCCTGACTCCAACAATGTCCATCACTTTGATCACCCCTTGTTCCTCTTTATACAAAATTTTATAGTCGCCCCTTACAACGATCCTTCTGTATTTGGGGTTTATATCATCTACCTGATACTGCTTCGAAAAATAAATCGTCTTGGGGCTTTGCAATAAATCAGACCTTACGTTCCTGGCTCCCTGAAGTGACTTCTTTTTATAAAATTCGTATATCTTTTTTAATTCTACTTTAGCCTGTTTGGTCCAAATGATTTTAAAATTTACCATTACCAACTCTCTGATTCTTTTTCCAAATCTTCCTGGGTAACATATTCACCAGAAAGAAGTTGTTTTTCTGATTCCTGCAAGCGCTTATTGTATAATTCCTTCGTGAGTGGTTTTCCATCTACTGTATAACCAACGATCATTTCGTCATCTAATATGTCGTTTATTTTTTCTAATAATGATGCTTTTGAAACACTCATTATTTTCTGCATTACATTAAGTTTTGTGGTTTGTATATCCATAATATTAGATTTCCTTTCTGTAAAGGTAAGGTATTCAACTAAAATGCTGAGTTCATTTCAAAACTTACTTTCCCACGGCTATTTCGATGGATTCAATTCTTCTACATAGTTTCTAAAAAATCCTCATCAATGCCTCACCTCACTTTTGTTCAGACCAATTTCACCAAAGCATCAACTGCTTTTTGAACATTGTTTCTAACCTGTAGTATATCTGCTTCCATCATATAGCAAGGAGCGGTGACGATTTTATTTTCCGTATCTACGGCAATTTCTTCTATCGTTTTCATTGCCACAGTGGCTCCGGTTTTTTCCATTCCCTGGCTGATCGCATCAATTTCATAGGGTGATGGGGCATCTGTTGACCCGACTGTCAGGGTAGCCGAAACATCACTATCTTCAAGGGCTTTGGCGATTACGGTAGGCCCCATACACAATCCGGCAATAGGTTTTCTGGATTTTACCATCGAGACAATGGCATGTTTAACCTGCTCATTGATGTCTCCGTCAGGGCCGGAAAAAGCCCAGGTGGTAAGATTCTTGGCGGCGCCAAACCCTCCCGGTAATACAAGGGCATCGAGTTGGGCAGGATCAAAATCATCGAGACTCTGAATGGCTCCGCGCGTGATCCGTGCAGACTCTACC
>JAUUZS010000211.1 GCA_030589835.1 Cyclobacteriaceae bacterium | reverse complement strand
CCAGTTGCAAACCTCCGCTCTGCTTATCTACTTTGTAACTGCAAATTGCAGATGAAATCTCTTCTGCTGAGAAGACGAAATCACCATCAGGGCTAAATGTCAAATGCCTGGGGCCAGCACCAGGGGTAGTCTGCACAAATGGTTGTACTGCGGGTTTTACGGCTCCGGTTTTTTCATCAAATTGATAGATCAATATCTTATCTAAGCCAAGATCCGATACGTACAAAAATTTTCCATCCATTGATGAAAAAGCAGAATGCGTATGAGGTCTCTCCTGCTGCGGCATTATGGTTCCCCTTCCCTCCAGTTGAATATTGGCCGTAGGCGCTCCTATTATCCCTTGCCCATCTACTGGCAATACCACAAAATTGCCACTATTATAATGGCTGACAAAAATGAAATTACCGGAGGGGTGGACACTCACATGGCATGGGCTATCCCCAAAAGAAAATTGGCTTTTTAGCTCGCTTAATGTGCCGGAAACCTGATCGATAGCAAAAGACGTTACAGAGCCCCATTCCTCTTTGCCTGCTAATCCTCCCCTATTTGCCGAAAACAAAAATTTCCCATTCGGACTGACATCAATAAATGACGGGCTTTTCTTCGAAAGAATAGTTTGACGTAAGTCATATCGATTGGTTTTGCGGTCAAAGGAATATACATAAATGCCAAGGCTACCGCGCTCAGAAAAGGTTCCGATATAAATCATCTCGCCTTTGTTTGCCATGTTTTCATTTTCTATACTAAAACCAGGTAAGTTCATGATAAAAACCAGCAGAAAAAATAGGATTATAATTCGCATATGTTGGTCGATTTAGGACACTAAGGTTGTGAAAAATATCGTCATTGTAAAGTAAAAGAATTCAAGTCTTACCTAACTGAAGGTTTATACTAGATTTTTGGTTTTAAATATGCCAGGTTAAGAGTTAGGCAAATTCATATGGTACCTAATATTATTTTAATGGAAAACTTTTATCCAAAAGCCATTTTCAGTTTTTGAACGGAAACACACAAATTTTAAATTCATCAATAATCTGCTAGATTTACCGTCCTGATACAAAAGAAATATGTTTGTCTTTTGGAAAAGGTGCATATATTTCATGAATTTTCCGGGTATGTGTACCTAAATGTATTTATACTGGATAGTTGTCATATAAACAAAACAAAAATCCTTGGATAATCTAGATGTTACTCTTTCTGTATTCACAAGCAACATCAAATCAATCGTTGCAATTTACAATGATAGTGCAGAAATAAGATTACGAAAAACTCAGGAATTTGAAGATAAACTAAACCTTGAAAACTGGACGGAAGAAGAATTTGAGGAATACAGTCATTATAAGTTTCATTTTGACTGGCTACTAATGCAGTCCTTGTTTCTATCAGGATTTTCCTATTTCGAAGTCTTTATGAAAAGCATAGCAGTCACGATTGAGAAGATTAAAGGTGACTCAATAAAAATTAATGCTATACGTGGGGACGGGATTTTAGATACTTACCGAAAGTATATCAATCTAATTGGAGAAATTAAAGCAGCTAATAGGTCTAATAATAATTGGCGTGATTTAAACGAATTCAAACAAATACGAAATTCAATTACTCACAACTATGGAAGGATCAACAAAAATCTGAATAAAGTAAATGAACATAATATTTACTTTGGTCCAAGTAAGAAAAATATTCGAATTAAGAATATTGGATTTCTGGAAGATTTTGTAAACACGTCAATCAATTATATGAATTCGATTGTCAAAGAGGTGAAAGAAAAATACGACAGCCAATAATAGCTATCAGCAATAGTCGCTTAGGCCAACGCACTTACCAAAGCTACAGCTGCTAGCCTCGCCGTTGTATTAGCATCAAGAAAAAAAGGAGAAAAAAATAAATTATCAATGAATATGGATCTCAATAATTTTAAAAACTCAAGAAAACGATTTACTATTTTATATTGGTTTATTGCTATTTGTTTATTACTGCCAATAGATGCAAATGCGGGTAAAAACAAATTGACAGTCAGCGAAAATAAGATAATGTGTAACGGAGAACCTGTAAAACTAATCGGATTGCGCTGTTCTAATGCGTTGATAAGTGATAAAACAACAAATGACTTAATCGCAAACCTTGATTTATACAAATCTTTCGGACAAAATACGATATCTGTCTTTCTTATGGGTTCAAGGTTCGGTGATGTAAAAGGTTACTTGCCAGATGGTTCTCTTAATCCGGTTTACCGTGATCGCCTGGAGCGAATATTAAAATCAACTGAAAAGAAAGAAATGATTATGATTGTTGGCTGCCTTTATTGGGGCACGTCAAAAGCAAAAGAAGACCTTGAATCCTGGAACCAAAATGATGCTGAAACTGCGATTGCCAACATTGCTATTTGGCTAAAGAAGAAAAAATTTAACCATGTGATTCTCGATCCGGATAATGAGGGGATGTCAGTAAGAGAAAAAGGGTGGGAAATTGGATCTTTAATTGCCGCAGCCAAGGAGGTTCATCCAGACCTAATTGTTGCCAATAACACTAAGCAAGATCCTCCGAATGAAGACCTTAACCTGCATTTCGGAAACAAAGAAGAAGGCAAGCCATATATTGATAGTGAGTCAACACCGAATACTATCACACATAAGGGGTATTGGGGGATATACAGTAAGGAGGCACATCTATCGGACAAGTCTTACTACAACTATTCTCGAATTGGACGCTATACTGTTGAAATGAAGGAGCATCAACAAACTAAAACGCTAAATGAAGTACAACAGTATAATGGAATCCTTTTGGCAAGCACATGGATCCAATGCGGTCCGGCAGAAGGAATTAATGGTCCGCTCTCCCAATTGGGAGGTTATTCAAATCTTGGATCCGCTGAGGACTCTGATGCGTCATGGAACAAGAAAATAGATGAACTACATCCTGATGCCGGCATTCTCTGGTGGATGGAATTCATACGTGATAATTATGGTTCCTGGAATGGATTCCAAAAAGGAAGCGATTAGTGTGTTAATTGCAATACCGCTACAATACAAAACGCCAAATAATTGTGGCATAGAATAAACTCAGCAGAAAAATTAGCCATCTCTCAGCGCGAAGCAAAGAGCCTTAACGTCACAAATAAAATCTGAGCTCAGTATTTTTTTGCGAAATCGCATTAGTAAATCGCAATTAATAATAATTCTGCCATTTAAAATGGAAGATTGGAAAATAAGGTATGCGAAAGCTTTTTGCATTCCCATATTCCCTGCCTGCCGCCAGGCAGGCACCATTCCTACCAATAAATTTAATGATTTAAATCTGAGATTATTCTTAGCAACATGGTGAATTTACTGAGTTCTGAAAATTTCAGTAGATTAAAAGGTTCATCGACATAGTTTTCTTACTTTTGCGATAAAACAGAAAATAGCTTAATTTCTTTCCTTATGGTATTATTTTTCAGGTCAGCAACTGCATATTTAGCCGTCAAAACCAATCAGGATCTTGTCGAACCTGATGTCGATAAACTAAAATGGCTTTTTGGTGATGCGCGTTTTATTGACACCGATGTTATGGAGGGCACATTTGTTGGCCCAAGGAAAGAAATGATTACCCCATGGAGTACCAACGCAGTTGAAATAACCCAAAATATGGGCATTGCCGGCATTGAACGGATCGAAGAATTTATCTTAAATGAAAAAGCAGAGCCGGGCTTTGACCCCATGTTACAGCAAATTTATCATCATCTTGACCAGCATATATTCACCATTGATAAAAAGCCGGAACCTATTCAGTATATCGAGGATATTGGTGCATACAATAAGCAGGAAGGGCTGGCCTTGAGTGCAGATGAGGTTACCTACCTTGATGATCTGAGCAAAAAACTGAATCGCCTGCTTACAGATAGCGAAATATTTGGGTTTTCCCAGGTAAACTCAGAGCATTGCCGGCACAAAATATTCAACGGCTCGTTTATCATCGATGGAGAAGAAAAAGAATTATCCCTTTTTCAACTTATAAAATTGACCACAAGTACCAATCTTAATAGGGTAATCTCAGCATACAAAGATAATTGTGCATTTATCCAGGGACCTAAAATAGAGCAATTTGCCCCTCTGAGGCAAGACATTCCGGAGTATTTCAAAACTGAACAGTTTGAATCCGTTTTATCCATTAAGGCAGAGACGCATAATTTCCCCACTACAGTAGAACCGTTTAATGGTGCTGCCACCGGAAGCGGTGGAGAAATTCGTGATCGAATTGCCGGGGGAAAAGCAGCCATGCCACTTGCAGGAACGGCAGTATATATGACCTCCTATCCAAGGCTGGACAACGGTAGAAAGTGGGAGAAAAATATAAAACCCAGGAAATGGCTCTACCAAAGTCCTGAGGAAATCCTGATCAAGGCATCAAATGGCGCCAGCGACTTTGGAAATAAATTTGGTCAACCGCTTATTTGCGGTAGCCTGATGACCTTCGAGCACTTCGAGGATGAAAAGGAGTATGGCTATGACAAGGTAATCATGTTGGCAGGAGGAGTTGGCTATGGAAAGAAATCAGACAGTCTGAAAGATGAGCCTGAAAAAGGAGACATGATTGTGCTTTTGGGAGGTGACAATTACCGAATTGGCATGGGAGGCGGGGCGGTTTCTTCCGTGGCTACCGGTGAGTTCAACAATGCCATTGAGTTGAATGCCGTGCAAAGGTCAAATCCTGAAATGCAAAAAAGAGTTGCCAATGCCATCAGGGCGCTTGCGGAATCTGCCAAAAATCCAATCGTTTCCATTCATGACCACGGAGCAGGAGGCCACTTGAATTGCCTTTCAGAACTTGTAGAAAATATTGGTGGCAAAATAATGATCGAAAAACTTCCTGTCGGAGACCCTACGCTTTCTGATAAGGAAATCGTTGGTAATGAATCTCAGGAGCGAATGGGATTGATCCTGAAAGAAGAAGACTCTAAGCTATTAACAGAAATTTCCAATAGAGAACGTACGCCATTGTATTTCGTTGGAGAAACCACTGGAGACCATCAATTCACTTTCGAGCACGAAGGTGGTGGCGCCAAACCGATGGACTTAAAAATTGAAGATATGTTTGGAAACCCTCCCAAAACAATCTTGAGGGATTCCAGCTTTAGCCACCAATTCGACGAATTGCAATACGACCATTTAAAAATCCCTGAATATGTCGTGGACGTTTTGCAGCTTGAAGAAGTCGCCTGCAAAGATTGGCTCACAAATAAGGTTGACAGATCTGTTACAGGAAAAGTCGCCAAGCAACAATGTGCCGGCCCGCTACAGTTACCCTTGAATAACCTTGGAGTCAGCGCTCTCGATTATCAGGGCATTAAAGGTGTGGCCACTGCCTTGGGGCATGCTCCGGCCACAGCACTAATAAATCCAAGAAACGGATCTGTAGTTTCCATAGCAGAATCACTCACCAATATCATTTGGGCGCCAATCGAAGGAGGGCTTCAGGGAGTTTCCCTCAGCGCCAACTGGATGTGGCCTTGTAAAAATCCCGGAGAAGATGCACGCTTATATGATGCAGTTCAAGCCGCCTCAGATTTTGCGCTGGCGCTGGGGATAAACATCCCAACAGGAAAAGATTCCTTGTCTATGACACAAAAATATGGCCACGATGAGGTGGTGTACGCCCCCGGAACGGTGATTATTTCTGCTGCCGGCGAGGTGACAGACATCAAGAAAGTGGTGGAGCCGGTCATACAAAATGTCGCGGATTCTGTCTTTTTATACATTGATCTATCAAAAGAGAACTTTAAGCTGGGAGGTTCCTGCTTTGGACAAACCATCAATAAACTAGGGAATGAGACCCCGGGAGTTGCTGATCCTGAATATTTCAAATATGTATTTGCTTCCATTCAGAAACTCGTTCACGAAGGGCTAATTCTGGCCGGTCATGATATTTCTGCCGGGGGAATGATTACTACTGTTCTTGAAATGTGCTTTGCCCAAACAAAACTAGGAATCGATTTGGACCTGTCCACCATTAATGAGTCCGATCTCGTCAAGACACTTTTTAGCCAAAACCCGGGAATAATCATTCAGGTAGAAGAAAATGGAAAAGCCATCAATTCATTAAATGATGATGGAATAAATTATAAGAAAATTGGAAAAATTTATACCAAACCTAAACTGAGGGTCATTGATATTCATACCAAATTTGAATTGGATATTGAAGAAATGAGAGATAGTTGGTTTAAAACCTCCTACCTATTAGACTCCTTACAAACCGAAGAAGAGCTGGCCCTGGATCGGTACAACAACTATAAGCACAACGCATTGCATTTTAGTTTTCCGAAAAATTTCAATGGATCGTTTGCTCAATATGGAATTGATCCGAATAGAAAAGAAAAGACAGGAATAAGGGCTGCAATAATTAGGGAAAAAGGTGTGAACGGAGATCGGGAGATGGCCTGGATTATGCACCTCGCAGGATTAGATGTGAAAGACGTACACATGACAGATTTGATTTCCGGAAGAGAAACCCTTGAGGACATCAACATGATTGTATTTGTAGGAGGATTTTCCAACTCAGATGTACTGGGATCGGCTAAGGGCTGGGCAGGGGCATTTATCTATAACCCTTTAGCAAAAGAGGCCTTAGACAAATTCTACGCCAGAGAAGACACATTGAGTTTAGGAGTGTGTAACGGCTGCCAGCTTATGGTAGAATTGGGAGTGATCACCACTGCGCATGGGCAAAAACCACAAATGCTGCATAACGAATCAGGTAAGTTTGAATCAGCGTTTTTGAATGTGGATATTCAGGAAAATGATTCGGTAATGCTCAAATCCCTTGCCGGAAGTAAACTCGGGATATGGGTAGCCCATGGTGAAGGAAAGTTCAGCTTACCAAAAGAAGAATCCGTATATCATATTCCTATGAAATACGCAAAGCATGAATATCCTGCTAACCCGAATGGGTCTGACTACGATACGGCATCTTTATGCTCTGTTGATGGGCGTCATCTCGTAATGATGCCGCACCTGGAACGGGTCACCTATCCATGGAATTGGGCTCATTATCCTTCCGAAAGAAAAAGTGATGAAGTCACACCATGGGTAGAAGCTTTTGTAAATGCCAGGGAATGGATTAAAGAGAAGGTAAAATAAACTAAATAAGGGCAATCAGAGGCCCATACGTCTAGGGTGTACGACAATTTTGTGAAATTCAAAACCTACTAAACCAACAAATCCATTTTGAAAAAAATTCATG